>CAMVFC010000011.1 GCA_947166655.1 uncultured Prevotellaceae bacterium | reverse complement strand
AGAAGATGCCTAAGTTCAACTCCATCTCCATCTCCGGCTACCACATGCAGGAGGCAGGTGCCACCGCAGACATCGAGCTGGCCTACACGCTGGCCGACGGTATGGACTACCTCCGTGCCGGTATCAACGCCGGCATCGACGTCGATGCTTTCGCTCCGCGCCTCAGCTTCTTCTGGGCCATCGGTGTCAACCACTTCATGGAAATCGCCAAGATGCGTGCCGGCCGCCTGCTCTGGGCCAAGATCGTCAAAAGCTTCGGCGCCAAGAACCCCAAGTCCATGGCACTGCGCACGCACTCACAGACATCCGGCTGGTCGCTCACCGAGCAGGATCCCTTCAACAACGTGGGTCGCACCTGCATCGAAGCTATGGCTGCCGTGCTGGGTCACACCCAGTCACTCCACACCAATGCCCTCGACGAGGCCATCGCTCTGCCGACAGACTTCAGTGCCCGCATCGCTCGCAATACTCAGATTTATATCCAGAACGAGACGCAGGTCTGCAAGCACATCGACCCGTGGGCAGGTTCCTACTACGTCGAGAAGCTGACGCAAGAGCTGTACCTCAAGGCTTGGGAACACATTCAGGAGATTGAGAAGCTCGGCGGTATGGCCAAGGCCATCGAGACAGGTCTGCCCAAGATGCGCATCGAAGAGGCTGCTGCCCGCACTCAGGCTCGCATCGACAGCGGCGTTCAGACTATTGTCGGCGTGAATAAGTACCGTCTCGAGCACGAGGATCCCATCGACATTCTCGAGATCGACAACACCGCCGTGCGTCTGGAGCAGGAAGAGGGCTTGAAGAAGCTCCGCGCCAGCCGCGACAACGAGCAGGTCAAGAAGGACCTCGCCGCCATCACCGCCTGCGTGCAGGAGTTCGCCGATGGCAAGAAGAGCGAGCACAACCTCCTCGACCTCGCCGTCACCGCCGCTGGCCACCGTGCCACCCTCGGCGAGATTTCCGACGCGTGCGAAGCCGTCGTCGGTCGTTACAAAGCAGTTATCCGTACTATTTCAGGCGTGTATAGTTCAGAAAGCAAGGCCGATGCAGACTTCGAGGAAGCCTGCCGGCTCACCGAAGAGTTCGCAAAACAGGAGGGCCGTCGTCCTCGTATCATGGTAGCCAAGATGGGTCAGGACGGTCACGACCGCGGCGCTAAGGTGGTAGCCACGGGCTACGCCGACTGCGGTTTCGACGTCGACATGGGTCCGCTGTTCCAGACACCTGCTGAGGCCGCCCGCGAGGCCGTGGAGAACGATGTCAACATCGTCGGCGCTTCCTCCCTCGCTGCAGGCCACAAGACGCTCATCCCGCAGCTCATCGAAGAGCTCAAGAAGCTCGGCCGCGAGGACATCATGGTCATCGCCGGCGGTGTCATCCCCGCCCAGGACTACGACTTCCTCTACAAGAGCGGCGTCGCTGCCGTCTTCGGCCCCGGTACCTCCGTGGCCAAGGCTGCCTGCGAGATGATGAAGCTCCTGCTCGGCAAGTAAAGGACAAACAACACTTTTGAACAACAGTTCTCCCCTGATGCCACCAAGCGTCAGGGGAGTTTTTTTAGGCCTCAATGCCACCCACGGAGGTGCCCTGACAGTCATCTGACCGACACCAATCCCAATCGGCTATCAACCCCCTACCGGCCATCAGCCAGTATACAGACGTTCCTGCACATTCGCCGGGGGTGAGAGCGCTGCCGCCGCCATCTCAGTCTTGCTGAGCCCTACTGTGACATTCTCTTCCACAGGCCGCTTCACGAGCAACTCATGTCTGGGCAGGCCAGCTGTGCAGCGGCAATCAGTCACCACCGCTTCGACAACCGGTCGTCGCCGCTGCGACAATCGCACTTCACCGCTGCGACAACCGGTCGTCGCCGCAGGCACTCTTCCCCAATAAAGCAAGCAAATTCCCGGCAAACGCCGAGAACTTTTCCCGAAAACGACCTTCACTTTTGCTCACCACGCCCAACACTTTAGTTTGTTCCATCGTGATGGAACCATCGTTCCATCGTGATGGAACCATCATTCCATCGTGATGGAACAAACTCCCCTGCCTGCAGACCCGACCTTTTGCCCCTATGGTGAGGGGGCAAACCTGCCAGGGAAACGGTTCTCGTTTCCAAACGTGTAGCTTGTTCACGGAGGCACTTATTTCCATCTTTACCCCAATCGTGCGGCGTCAGCTTCTGCATAAGCAAAAGGGACACCCGGATAAAAATGGCAGGAACAGACGGGCTCTCACCCTGAAGCGGACGGACTTTCACCCCAAAGTGCCCGCTCAGGAGGAAGCATCAACGCAGGGTGACGCGTTTGATGTACACCGAACGACGCGGCCGTTCCTTCGCATCCACGGGTGTACGGCCTATCCTGAGCGCGATAGGCATACCCTCCACGACTTCGCCGAAAACGGTGTACTCCCCGTCGAGGTGAGGCGCTCCGCCCACCCGGGCATAGGTCTGTTTCTGAATGTCTGTAAAGGGGCGCGGCGGACGGGCTGCCACTTCCTCTTCCGCCTGCACCTGTAAAGCACTCAGCAGCGTCTGACAGGCAGCGTAATCTGTCGCCCGCAGCCGTTGCAGCTCTGCGGCTTCTGCGCGTTGCAACTGCTCGAAACGGGCGGCCACCTTGCCCTCATAGAGCAACGCCTGCAACTCTGCCAGCTCTGTCGTGCTCTGCTTCTTTCCGGTGACGATGTACCACTGCAGGGCATTGGACTCGCGTCGAGGGTTGATGCTGTCCGGCTCCCGCGCTGCGGCCAAGGCCCCCTGCTTGTGGAAATGGCGCGGATAAATGATTTCTGCAGGCAGAACCTTGCCTTTCTGCTTCTTGGGTTGAGCTTTTGACGAGGATGACGGGGCGTCGACCTTCAACGTGGTATCGCCCGTCTGAATCACCATGTCAGGAACGATGCGGTTGAAGAGCAAGCCATCGTAGACCTGTGCCTTGACATTGCGGATAAAATTATCGCGATGCAGCGGGGTGTCATCATACAGGCGCACGACGATATCGCCCTCGGAAGTCTCTATCAGCACCTCCGTCTGTCCGATGGCCTCACGCTTACTGTCGCGGCATGAGACGAGAAGAAGGAGGAAAGACAACAGGATAGGGAAGAGTGGACGGGCGAGAAGAGAAGGTGTCGGACGCCCGTGATGAAGAAGTGTTCGCTGCGCAGGGTGGGCGGTAGCGTTTGTCGTTGCCATAGTCGTTATAATGATGATTCGCTGTTCTCTTTCACTTTCCTTATGACCGTGAGGCCATCGCGCAGCGGGAGGATCACTCGCTCCACACAGGGGTCGGCCGCCACCAGGTCGTTGAAGGCCATGATGCCTAGGGTCTGTGCGTCCTTTCCGCTTCGGCTGTCTGCCGACAGGTTCTGCAGCACATGACCATCCCAGAGGGTGTTGTCCGCCAGGATGAATCCCCCTAAGCGCACACGGGGCATCACAGCCCGATAGTAGTCGGTATAGTGTCGCTTGTCGGCATCAATAAAGACGAAGTCAAAAAGAGGAGGCAGCACGGGTGAGGCCTGTGCCTGCCCCTCTTGGTTCTTCAGCAGGCTGAGGGCGTCGCCGATATGAAAGTGTATGCGGTCGGCCCACGGCGACTGTTCGAGCCAGGGGCGTGTGAAGTCCTCCTGCTCGTCATAGACCTCGATGGTATGGAGCTCGCCTCCGTCCTCCAATGCACTGGCCATGCAGAGCGCACTGTAGCCTGTGTAGGTGCCTATCTCCAGAATGGTACGCGGCCTCGCCATGGCGACAAGCATCCTCAGCACACGCCCCTGCAGATGTCCGCTGGCCATCCGGGGATAGTTGAGGTGCAGGTGGGTGGCGCGCCACAGCCGGTGCAGATAGTCTGGCTCCGGGTCGATGTGGGCAAGGATATAATCGTCGATTGTCATGCCAGCAGGGCCTCGATAGCCAGGCGGTAGGAGTCGAGGCCAAAGCCGCAGATGACTCCTCGACAGGCAGCACTGATCATGCTGTGATGGCGGAACTCCTCGCGCTGGTGTACGTTGCTGATGTGGACCTCTACCGCAGGCGCGCTGACGGCACGCAGGGCGTCATGAAGCGCCACGCTGGTGTGGGTATAGGCGCCGGCATTAAGGACAATGCCGTCGGCACTGAAACCGCAGCTGTGAATACAGTCTATGAGGTCACCCTCATGGTTGCTCTGGTAGTAGTCCAGCTGGACATCGGGATAGCGGCTGCGAAGTTCCTGAAGGTAGTCCTCGAAGGAACGGGAGCCATAGACACCAGGTTCGCGCCGGCCCAGCAGATTGAGGTTCGGGCCATTGATGATTTGGATTCGCTTCATAGACAAAGAATTTCTGATTGTCTTCTTTATTTCATTTCTTTCGCTGGAGCACATAGTCGACATAGCAAGCCAACGCGTCGGCCACGGCAGGGTCCCGGAGGTCCGTGAGCAGTGCCAGAGCCTCGGCACGAAGCCGCTGCATCTCTGCCTCAGCATAGGCGAGGCCACCGCGACTGACCGCCAACTGCGTCAGCTGTCCGATTTCCTCTGCCGATGCCTCGCCGGCACGGACTTTCAGTGCCAGGTCGATGTAGTAGGGTTCCGCCTGCCGCAGGACAAAGAGTACAGGCAGTGTCAACTTGCCTTCAAGCATATCGTTGCCCGCAGGCTTGCCCGTCTGCCGGGTGTCGCCGAAATCAAAGAGGTCATCACGCATCTGAAAGCACAGCCCCACGAGGTGCCCAAAGCGCTCCAGACGGCGCGTCCGCCCCTCGTCGGCTCCTCCGAGCTCGGCACCGAGGCGGGCACAGGTGGCAAAGAGCGCCGCTGTTTTCTTGCCAATGACATCATAGTAGACCGCCTCGTCAAAGGTCGTACGACGGGTGACATCCAGTTGCAGCAGTTCGCCGTCTGCCAGCTCACGCCCCAGCCAGGCCGTGCGGCACACGGCTGTCAGCGAGGCTGTCTGCGTAATCTCGGCCAACGCCGAGGACGTGATAAAATCGCCCACAAGCACTGCCGCCTTATTGTCCCATAGCGCATTGATGGAGGGTTGTCCACGCCGCATGTCGCTCTCATCGACGACATCGTCATGGACGAGGCTGGCCGAGTGCAATAATTCCAGCCCGACAGCCACATGCAGCACCGAATCGGGCACGTCGCCTCCTTCGCGTGCGCACAGCAAGGTAAGCGTGGGACGCATCAGTTTGCCGGGCTTGTTCATCAGATGAGACAAGGCAGCGGCAAGGAGCGGATTATCGGTCTCGAGTGCTGAGCGGAAGACCTTTTGGTAGCGTTCAAGCTCGGGCCGAATAAGGTCTTGAATAGTTTCTGACATAAATTCGGGGACAAAGTTAGCGTTTTTTGTGCAAAAAGAAGTAACTTTGTGCCCGAAATGTCAACAGTTATTTATTCTTCGCCCATTTTTGGGCCCGTCAACAGTCGCCGCCTCGGTGTTTCGCTGGGTATTAACCTTCTGCCGGGCGATGGAAAAGTTTGTTCCTTTGACTGCATTTATTGCGAATGCGGCCTCAACGCTGAACGCCATCCCCGACAGCCCCTGCCGACACGCGAGGAAGTGGCCTCCGCACTCGAAGCGCGACTTCGTCAGATGAAAGCAGAGGGACCGCACCCCGACGTCTTGACTTTTGCCGGCAACGGCGAGCCGACACTTCATCCTCACTTCCCCGAAATCATAGATGATACGATTCGGCTGCGCGACACTTACTTCCCTGACGCCCATATCAGTGTACTCAGCAACGCGACACAGTGTATGCGCTCGCGCGTGCACGATGCGCTCATGCGCGTAAACAATAATATATTGAAGCTTGACACCGTTGATGTCGAGTTCATCAACCGCGTGGATCGGCCCAACAGCCACTATGATGTCAGAGCCATTATCGATGGGCTCAAGGCGTTCAACGGTCATCTCATCGTGCAGACCATCTTTCTTTCGGGCAACGATGCGGAAGGCCGCGACGTGGATAACACGGGAGAACGCTTTGTGCGTCCCTGGCTGGCAGCCCTCAGCGAGATTGCCCCACAAAGCGTAATGATCTACACCATCGACCGCGAGACGCCCATCCGCTCGCTGCGAAAGGCTACGCCAGAAACACTGGACGCCATCGCCGCGCAGGTACGCGCCCTCGGCCTGCCCTGCTCAGTGGCCTATTAAACCCCAATCGGTCATTAGACCAATATATTGGCTATCGACAATGGGTTTCATTATTTATTGCGGTGATAATAGCCTCAGTTCTGGCAGCTTTCCGCCTGTTCATCCCTCGCCGGGGGAGTGAAGGGGGCTTCACAATGCCCGCATTGCCTCTTCGCTCAAAGCGAAAGTACCGCTCAAAACTGAGGCTACTCTCCCTGCAATTCTAATAATCGGTTGGGGTTAAAAGGCTATCCCAACAGCCCAAAACTCCCCCCTCCGGAGAGGGGAGACAAGACAATCAGTTCACAAACTACAAAGGAAGCCCCTCCTCAGGGAAGGGGTTGAGATGGGCTTGTGTGCTCGTGGAGCTGTCGGCAGACTTTATTTGTCGCGCCAGAAACTTGGGGTGAAGAGTGCCACGACGCTGAGGATTTCCAGACGGCCCATCAGCATCAGTAGCGACAACAGCCACTTGACGTCGTCCGGCAATATGCTCCACGACATCGTAGGCCCAATCTCCAGTCCCAGGGTAGGACCGACATTACTCGCACAGCTAATGGCTATCGTCATGGAATTTGTGCTGTCTACACCACGAAGAATCATCACGAAATAAGCGAACAGGCACAGCGCTACATAAGCCGTGAGAAAGGCCAACAAGGTCAGCTGCGAAGCAAACGGAACGACAGCACCGTTCACACGCACGGGCAAGACCGCATTGGGATGCAGCAGACATTTGAACTCATTGCGCAGCACTTGAAACAACATCACGCCACGCACACACTTGAAGCCTCCTGCCGTTGATCCTGAGCAACCGCCGAAAAACATACAAATGCAGAGCACGACCCACGTCACGTGCGGCCACTTGCCGGCATCATCGTTGAAGATGCCGGTCGTCGTGATGAACGACACCACTTGGAAGAGACTGGAACGCAAGGCGTCCTCCGCGCGATAGTGGTTACTGCGCATCAGGAAAAACAACACAAACAACGTAGCGATGACGATAAGCCACACGTACAGGCGAAACTCTGAGTTGCGGAAGAACTCGCGTACTTTATGCTTGAAAACAGCCAGATAAAGCAGGGTGAAACTGGTGCCACAGAGAAACATAAAGAGGATGGCCGTGTAGTCGATAGCTGGATTGTGGAAATAACCCGTAGAAGCATTGTGGGTGGCAAAGCCGCCTGTTGCCGTCACCGTCATGGCGTAGTTCACACAGTCGAAGCCACTCATACCTTCTAAATAGAAACAAATGGAGCAGATTGAAGTCAGCATCACATAAATGCCCCAAATCCAATGGCCTGTCGTACTTAGCCTCGGATGCAGCCGCTTACGCACAGGACCTGTGACTTCGGCAGAGAAGACCTTTACCGTTCCGCCCACCAACGAAGGCACCACGGCTATCGTGAAGAAAACAATTCCTAAGCCTCCAATCCACTGCGTCATACTTCGCCAGAAGAGCAAAGCACGAGGCAGCGACTCAACGTCATCTATCAAGCTGGCACCCGTCGTGGAAAAGCCGCTCATGGTCTCGAAATAAGCATCGGCAGGATTACTCAAGGCTCCGCTCAGCAAGAAAGGCAGCGCGCCGAACAAACTAAATACGATCCACACCAGCGAGACCACCAGAAACGAGTCGCGCCTCGACATCACATTCGAGGATCGCTCGCCAAGCAGATTCAACACCGAACCCACGGAGAGCGTGAGCAGCACTGCTATGAGGAACGAAGATGCCACGTCTTCCCTATACCACAACGCCAGCAGCCAGCACAATGCCATCTGAGCAGCTTCCATATAAAGAAGCTGCCCGATAATGCGAGTGATGATTTTCCAGTTAAGCATCGTTTAGGAACAGCGTGCACATTCGGGGCACTTCCCTTTGACCAAATAGTTGACTCCTTCTGCCGTGAAACCCTCAGGCAGGGGGATGACGGGCACATGGATAGTATGGAAGCAGAACGTTCGGTGGCAATACTCGCAGTAGAAATGTGTATGCTGATCGTCGAGCGAGCACTCGTCATCGCCCTCACAGATCTCGTAGCGAGCCTGTCGTGATCCATCTTCTATGGCATGAATGAGATGATGAGACAGCAGGAGTGTCAGAGCACGGAAAATGGAGGAACGGTCCACCGTGTCCAACTCATCATCCAGCTCGCGCAGTGACCTGGCGCTTCGATGGCCTGCCAGGGCACGGTAGACCAACAGACGCGTGGAAGTCGGCTTCACGCCACGACTCTCCAGCAACTCGGCATAGTCTTCTGTCTTCATCGTCACCTTCTTTTCTTATATTTTATATTAATAGCGGAAACTGCTGCCTCCCAAGAACTCGCGCAGGAGCGACGTAGGCGGAATCTGCTTGTCACGAATGGGTTCAAAGAATCCGATAAACTGGCGCAGACGGAACGCCTCGGGATACTCTGGCGAAGACTCAGGCACTTCCTCCAGGATAGGTAAGACATGCGTGCGCAGCACTGAAAGCTCATAGTTCAGGGCTGTGTTAACCATCATATCGCAATTGTCCTCGAAAGGGAAAATCCACTTCTCTTCTCCTGCACGCACACTGGGCCAACGGTGAATGGTCTCCTCAGCAGAATAGTTGCGGAAATTCTTGTCGCGAAGCATACGGCGCAACAGGCGGGCATCGGAGGTAGAGATTTTTCTCTCTGCATCCAACCGGATGGTGGTGAGTGCTGTAACGTAGACAAGAAACTTCTCGTCTCGAGAAATCTGAGGTGTCAGGTCTGGATTCAGCGCGTGAATGCCCTCAATAATCAAAACATTATTGGGTTCCAACTTCAGCTCACGCCCGCTGGGCACACGTTCGCCTGTAACGAAGTCGTAGCGGGGCAGTGCCACTGTCTCGCCTGCCAACAGCTCCGAAAGTTGCTTGTTGAAATAAGGAACATCTAATGCGCCGAGGCATTCGTAATCGTACTCTCCGTTCTCATCAAGCGGAGTATTAACCCGGTTCACGAAATAGTCATCCATGGAAATTGTCAGTGGACGCAAGCCACAAGCTGCCAGTTGTATGCCCAGGCGCTTGCTCGTCGTTGTCTTACCGCTACTACTGGGGCCGGCCAGCAGCACCAATCGGCGGCCCAACGAATAGATCTCGTCTGCTACACGAGCAATCTTTCGTTCCTGTAGAACTTCACAAACGTTAATGATGTCTGTGGCGTGACCCGCACGAATGGCGCCATTCAGGTCGGCCACAGTGCTCATTCCTACAATCTCCTGCCAACGACGTTGCTCCGCGATGAGCGCTTCAAGTTTTGGACTCTTCATGCTTCTATTGTTCTGTATAATAGTTCTTTGTTTGCTCAGTAGATGCTCACAAACTGTTGATATGGTTTAGGCACAAAGACACAAAGGAAAAACATGTAGATTCGTTTCTATGTGTCCGAAAATGTATCATGTGATTCTAATAGACTACTTATCCTTGTCCTGAAGAATTTCCATCAGTTCTTCCATTCCCGCCGAAGCTCCCTTCTTTATATGAATAAAACGATGTACCGATGACCATGGGACATCCTTGGGATCAATCAGATAAATAGGCGTATCCGGCGCGACAAACTGTATCAGACCCGCTGCCGGGTAGACGTTCAAGCTGGTACCTATGATGACAAAGATGTCTGCTTGAGCCGTTAACTCAGCAGCTTTTTCAATCATAGGCACTGGTTCGCCGAACCACACGATAAAGGGCCTCAGTTGACTTCCATCAGGTGCCTTCTCACCCAAGTGTACTTCCAGATGGTCGGACTGCAGCGTTTGTATCTGCGAAGGGTCGTTGGGGCTGAAGCTAGACGTCACCTTCATCAATTCGCCGTGAAGGTGAACGACGTCAGACGAACCGGCTCGCTCATGCAGGTCGTCAACGTTCTGCGTAATGACAGTCACGTCAAAATCCTTCTCCAGCGCTGCCACCAGCTCATGTCCACGACAGGGGTGCACGGTGGACAACTGCTTACGGCGTTCATTGTAGAAGTTAATCACAAGCTGTGGGTCGCGCTCATAGCCCTCAATGGTGGCCACGTCTTCCACACGATGCTTTTCCCAGAGTCCTCCGGCATCACGGAAGGTGCTGATACCACTCTCTGCTGACATCCCTGCTCCCGTTAATACGACCAGTTTTTTCATCTTCTTTAGGTTTAGACTGGGCAAAAGTAGTCAAAAAACATGGATAATAGGCAGCAAAAGACATAAAAAAGCAAAAAAAAACTATTCTTTGGGCTAAAGATAAAAGAAAAGCAGTACCTTTGCGCGCGATTTAATAAAAGGTAAGCAAAAATGAATAAAATTAGCTATGCATTGGGCCTTGGCATAGGCCAACAGCTCAAGAGTATGGGCATCGAGGATTTTAACGTCCAAGACTTTACACAGAGTATCTGCGACGTGCTGACAGACCAAGAGCCTGCCATCTCTCACCGTGAGGCACAGGCCTTGCTCAATGAATATTTCGACAAACAGGCCCGCAAGCAGGCTGAAGGCACTATTGCCCAAGGGAAAGTGTTCCTTGAGGAGAACGCCAAGAAGCCGGGCGTGATTACCACCAAGAGCGGCCTCCAGTACATCGTGCTTCAGGAAGGCTCCGGCCGCAGTCCCAAAGCCACCGACAACGTGCGCTGCCACTATGAGGGCACCCTTATCGACGGAACGGTATTCGACAGCTCATACAAGCGCGGCGAACCTGCCGACTTCCCCCTCAACGGCGTGATTCCCGGTTGGACAGAAGGTGTGCAGCTGATGAAAGAAGGTGCCAAATACCGTTTCTTCATCCCTTATCTGCTAGGATACGGTGAGCGCGGGGCCGGAAGTTCGATTCCACCCTACTCTACCCTCATCTTCGACGTGGAGCTCATCAAGGTTCTCTAAAGAAAACAGACTTATAACATTCAACCCTTTAACAATAAAAAAACAATGAAAAAGATTTCTGTAATCTGTGCAGCCGTTCTGGCTATTGTCATGACCTCTTGCACCCAGTCCGCTCCCAGCGCAGCCTTTAAGAGCGAACTTGACACCCTCAGCTACGCCATCGGTATGAGCCAGACACAAGGTCTGAAAGACTACCTCGTCATGCGCATGGGTGTTGACACCGCCTACATCGACGAGTTCCTCAAAGGCTTCTACGAGAGTGCTAAGTCTGGCGAGGATCCCAAGAAGACAGCTTACTATGCAGGCCTGCAGATTGGTCAGCAGGTGAGCCAAGGTATGGTGAAAAACATCAACCAAATGATCTTCGGCGAGGACAGTACGCAAACCATCAACGAAAAGAACCTCTACGCTGGTTTCATGGCAGCTGTCGCTGGCAAGTTCGATGTGATGACTCTCGACTCTGCCAACAACTACGCTCAAACCAAAATGGACGTTGTCCGCAACGCTGCTCGCGAAAAGCAGTTCGGCGATAACAAAGCCGCTGGCGAGAAGTTCATGGCAGAAATTGCTAAGAAAGACGGCGTGAAGAGCCTCGGAAATGGTGTCTACTACGAAGTCCTCACCGAAGGCAAGGGCGAAATCGCCGCTGACACCTGCCGCGTAAAAGTGCACTACGAAGGCACGCTGACCGATGGTACCGTCTTCGACAGCAATCTCGAGGGTGAGCCCACTGTGTTCGGCGCCAGTCAGGTCATCCCCGGCTTCAAGGCTGCTCTGACTACGATGCCTGTTGGCTCCAAGTGGAAGGTTTACATTCCCCAGGACCAGGCTTATGGCAGCCAGGATATGGGCAAGATCAAACCCTTCAGCGCACTCATCTTCACCATCGACCTGATCAGTATCGAGAAATAAGCGATGACGAAGATCATAAAACTGACTACGCTGGTGCTGTGCATATTGGTATGCGTCAGCGCCAGCGCTGCTAAAACGAAGAAAGCCAAGAAGGGCAAGAAAGCCGAAGTCGCCGAGAAGGTCGACACCGTCTCCATGGCTGATTTCAGCTACGCCTTTGGCATCGCACAGACCAATGGCCTGAAGAATTTCCTCAAGCAACGCATGGGCGTTGAAGAGGCTTACATGCAGGACTTCCTGCAGGGCTTTGACCAGAAAGATCTGACCGATGCCGACAAGCGCATGAAAGCCCGCCTGGCAGGCCTCGAAATCCGCCAGCAGGTAGAAAACCAGATCGTGCAGCAGGCCAACCGCCAGATAAACGACAGCCTCGACCTTATTCACCGAGAGCGCTTCGTGCAAGGCTTCCGCGACGCCGTAGCCGGCAAAGCCACGATGGCTGAGGACAGCGCACAGGCCATCGCCAACAAGCAGCTGGAATATTATAATAAGGTAAAGATGGAGGCCAAGTACGGCAAAAACCGCATTGAAGGCGAGAAATTCCTCGCGGCTAATGCGAAGAAGGACAGTGTGAAAGTGACGGCAAGCGGTCTCCAGTACAAGATACTCACCGCAGGTACGGGCGCCACACCCACGGCCGCACAGAAAGTGAAGGTGAACTACGAAGGTCGTCTCATTGACGGTACCGTCTTCGACAGTAGCTACAAGCGTAAGCAGCCCGCCACCTTTGCCTGCAATCAGGTCATTAAAGGCTGGACCGAAGCCCTGACGCTGATGCCTGTGGGCTCGAAGTGGGAACTCTATATCCCGCAGGAACTCGCCTATGGTGCACGCGAGGCTGGCAAGATACCTCCATTCTCCACGTTGATCTTTACCGTAGAATTGTTGGAGATTGTTCAATAAAGAGAGAAATATCTCTTCTTCCTCACTCACCTTTCCCGCCATCTTTCACGCTGAAAAGATGGCGGGAAACTTCTTTTGCCACCACTTGCCTGTTTCGCACAAAAGTCACCAAAATACTCCTCTTATGCCTTTTTTTCAGAAAAAAGTCTTGTCGTTTGTCATAAAATGAGTACATTTGCCGAACAAAATGGCATAAAACGAATGAGTTAATGGAAAAAACAGATAGCTTGGACAAAAAGATTTTGGAAATCATTACGCGCAACGCTCGCATACCGTTCAAGGATGTGGCTGCTGAATGCGGTGTCTCACGAGCAGCCATCCACCAACGTGTGCAGCGTCTTGTGGACATAGGCGTCATTGTAGGTTCGGGCTACCACGTCAATCCTGCCACGCTGGGCTATAACACCTGCACCTACGTCGGCATCACTCTCGAACGTGGTTCTATGTACAAACGCGTAGTGGCTGAGTTCGAGAAGATTCCAGAAATCGTGGAATGTCACTTCACCACTGGGCCTTACACGATGCTCATCAAGCTCTATGCACGCGACAACGCTCACTTGATGGAACTGCTGAACAATCGCCTGCAGGAGATAGAAGGTGTCACGTCCACAGAAACACTGATATCACTGAAACAAAGCATTAAGAAAGAGGTGCCCATCGGTCTCTCCGAGAAAGACGTGGCTGCCATCAAAGCCCTCACGGCCAAGAAGGCCGGCCTCACGGCAGACACGGAAGAGGAGTAAAGAAAGCTGAGAAGTAAAAGATTGAAAAATAAAATCGTTCAAAGGGCAGAAATCCCTAACCACAAAGGGTATTTAATCCATAAGACCCAAGGCCCATCTCCTACCCCTACCATAAGGAAGAAGAGGAAGTGAGGAATGAAGCATCTCGCTTCGCTCGGGGTGAAAATCAAAGTCACCTTCAAATCTGAAAGTAAATCTCATCCTGCACTCTTGAAACCCATCTACTGACCCAGTCCGACCCCTCCCATGAGGGAAGAAGAGTCAGTCGGCATGCAGATTCAGAACAATAGCGAAGCTCTCCACTTCACGGGGAGACGGCGACGGAACTATTAAATAAGTGTTCCGACAAAGCGGACTGGGAAGAGGGTCTTCAATCATCTCATTATGATCAACAAAGCATATCACCAACTGCACACCCATTTGCCAGGGTCGCTGCGCAGACCTCTGATTGGCATCACAGGCAATTTCGGCGACAAAGGTTGCGAACTGGCAGAAGGCTATTTCGAAAGTGTCGTTCGTGCGGGTGCCACGCCTATTGTCCTTCCGCCACTATCGGACCATGAAGCGTTGGTGCCTTTGGTCGACCGTCTTGACGGACTCATTCTTTCCGGCGGAGCAGACCTCAACCCGCTTTTCGTTGGCGAAGAACCATCCCCCCTGCTGGGTTCCATAAACGGACATCGCGACGCAAGCGAACTATTGTTGGTGCGCTTGGCTTTCGACCGCCAATTGCCTATGCTGGGAATTTGCCGCGGATGCCAGATGCTGGCAGCGGCTCTCGGCGGATCGATTTGGCAGGATTTGTCCCTTTCCACCGACTGTCCGACGAGAGTCAAGCATTCACAGCAGCTTGACCGCAGCTACCCCTCACACACCGTCCGCCTGGAAGAAGGGACCCTTCTTCAGTCGCTTTTTAACACCGACGAGTTAGCTGTCAACAGTTTCCACCATCAGGCCGTGCGCACTACGGGCCCCCACCTGCGTGTGTCGGCCTACGCCAAGGACGGCATCATTGAGGCCATCGAGTCGACTGAACATAAAAGCATCCTCGGCGTGCAGTGGCATCCTGAAGCATTCTGCCTGCGCGGCGACACCTCCATGCAGCCTCTCTTCCAATGGCTCACCGACGAAGCCGCCAACTATGCCGAGGCACGCCGCCTACATGCGCGCCTGCTCACGCTGGACAGCCACTGCGACACCCCTATGTTTTTCAATCAGGATATTCGTTTCGGGCAGCGAGACGACCGCATTCTCGTCGACCTGCACAAGATGAACGAAGGAGGACTTGACGCCAGTATCATGGTGGCCTACATCCCACAGGGCGAACGCACTCCCGAAGGCTACGCTGCCGCCTCGGCTTACGCCGAGAAGCAACTGCAGCGTGTCCGCCAGATGGTCAACGACCTGTCGGCACAGGGAGCCGCACTGGCACTGGCACGCACACCGGAAGAACTCTACCAGCTCAAACGTGAAGGCAAACGTGCCATCATGACAGGCATTGAGAACGGCTACGCCATCGGCAAGGACATCAGCCTCGTAGAGCATTTCGCACGTCAGGGTATCGTCTACATTACCCTCTGCCACAATGGCAACAATGATATTTGCGGCTCTGCCCGTCCGCGTGAAGGAGAGCCGTTGGAGGGGCTATCACCCTTCGGTGCACAGGTGATCAGTGAGATGAACCGCCTCGGCCTGCTGGTCGACCTCTCCCACGCCAGCGTACCCACATTCTTTGACGTCCTGGAGACCAGCCGACAACCTGTCGTCTGTTCCCATTCCTCAGCGCGCGCGCTCTGCGACCATCCCCGCAATCTTACTGACGAACAACTGCGGGCCTTGGCCGCCAAGGACGGTGTAGCACAGGTCACATTCTACAGCGGGTTCCTGCGCGCAGACGGCCAAGCCACCGTCATCGACGCCGTAGACCACCTCTGCCACATGATAGACGTGGCTGGCATCGAGCACGTCGGCATCGGCACCGACTTCGACGGCGACGGCGGCGTGCCGGGGCTGGCATCGGCTTCCGAGCTCATCAACTTCACCCGTCACCTCCTTCGCAGACGCTTCAGCGAAGATGACCTTCGTCTCATCTGGGGAGGCAACTTCCTAAGAACCATGAGCCAAGTGCAAGCCATGGGGAAGAATGAAAGAATCTCAGGGGCCGGCGGTTAGGAAAGGGTTAAGACAAATGCCTTATTCGCGGGAATCATATTATAGTAATAACTCAGCTATTATGGTAACTCCCGAACTCCCTGACTAATGGATCATTAGAAATCAAAATGAAAGAATAAAAGAACTGAAGAGCCCTACCCGCTCCCCTTAGAGGAGTATGAGGGCACAGACAACATTCAACTCATGAACACCTCTCAGCTGCAGAAGTTTCTGCTTTTACCATGTTTGTATTGCTGCATCGCTGCAGTCTCTCTCTTCTCCTCCTGCAAGGGCCGCACGGCCCGTAGCGAGGGCGACACCGACACCATAGCCCTGGCAGCGGCTCCCACCTTCTGCCCCGACTCGGCCATGTACTACGTGAAGGCACAGTGCGCTTTCGGCCCCCGCGTGCCGGGCAGCGAAGCCCATCGTGCTTGTGGCGACTGGATTGCACAGCAGTTCCGCAACCTCGGCGCCGATGTCGTCGAGCAGCGCACCACCCTCACTGGTTACGATGGCAAGGACCTGCCCTGCCGTAACATCGGAGCCAGTTTCGGCCCCGACTTTGCCGACCGCGTGCTCTTCACCGCCCACTGGGACAGCCGAGCCTGGGCTGACAACGACCCCGACGAGAGCAAACATCACACCCCCGTGCCGGCAGCCAACGACGGCGCCTCGGGCGTAGCCGTGATGCTGGAGATCGCACGACAGCTGCAGAGCGCACCTCTCGGCTACGGAGTAGACTTCGTCTGCTTCGACTGCGAAGACCAAGGACGGCCGCAATGGGCCGATGACAACGAAGGGGACGACGAAACCGGCTACTGGTGCCTCGGCTCACGCTACTGGGCCGAACAGGCACTCACCACCGGCTACACGGCCCGCTACGCCGTCAACCTCGACATGGTAGGCGGCCGCGGAGCACGCTTCCTCATGGAGGGCTTCTCCTGCCACTACGCGCAGCCGGTGGTCAATATGGTATGGCACCTGGGCGTGCAGCTGGGCTATGGCGAATTCTTCGTCCTGCGCGAGGGAGGATACGTCACCGACGACCACCTGCCCGTCAACCGCATCGCACAAATCCCCGCCATTGACATCATACCCCACACCGACGACGGAGAATCCTCTTTCGGGCCCACATGGCACACCGTCAGCGACACGCCCGAACACATCGACCCTGCAGCCCTCACTGCTGTCGGACAGACGTTGCTGCAGCTCATCTATAACGACAACAGATAAATCGCCCATTACATTCTTTGGCACACGGAATCACAGAGTTCTCTTTTCCGCTGCGCCTCAGCGCCACAGCGCCTGAAATCCTATAACCCATTGTGAACATCTACAGAAAGAAATGACCATCAACGAAATTCAAGACGACATCATAGCCGAGTTCAGCGAGCTCGACGACTGGATGGATCGCTACCAGCTGCTCATCGATCTCGGCTCGGAGCAGACCCCGCTACCCGAATCGGACAAGATCCGGCAGAACCTCATCGAGGGCTGTCAGAGCCGCGTGTGGCTCACAGCCGACCTCACCCCCGAGGGGCTCGTCCACTTCCGTGCAGAGAGCGACGCCCTTATCGTCAAGGGCATTATCGCCCTGCTCATCCATATCCTCAGCGACCACACACCGCAGGAAATCGCCGATGCCGACCTCTACTTCATCGACCGTATCGGCCTGCGCCAGCACCTCTCGCCCAATCGCAGCAACGGCCTGCTGGCCATGTTGCGCCGCATGAAAACGTACGCCCTCGCGTACAACGAGAAAACGAAAAACAAGAAATAGAATGGAAACAACCCGCCAGAACAAGATCGCACGACTCATTCAGAAAGAACTCAGCGACATCTTCCAGAAGCAGACCAAGGCCCTCCACGGAGTGCTCGTCAGCGTCTCCGTGTGCCGCATCAGCCCCGACATGAGCGTCTGCCGAGCCTACCTCAGCATCTTTCCCAGCGAGCGCGCCGAAGACATCTGCCAGAACATCAACCAGAACGTCCGGCAAATACGCTACGAGCTCGGACAGCGCACGCGCCACCAGCTGCGCATCATACCCGAACTGAAGTTCTTCGTCGACGATTCTCTCGACTATGCCGACAACATCGACCGCCTGCTGAAGAACGAAGAATGACGACTATGTTTCCCCTCTTCGTCGCCCGCCGCTATCTGCTGGCGTCCAAGCGCCACCACACCACTGGCATCATCTCCGCCATCGCCGTTTGCGGCGTCGCCCTTGCCACGGCTGCCATGGTCGTCACGCTCTCCGTCTTCAACGGCTTCCGCGACCTCGTGGCCTCCCTCTTCACTGCCTTCGACCCGCAACTGCGCATCAGCCTGGTCGAAGGCAAGACCCTCGATGCCTCCGACGCCACCCTGCAGGCACTGCGCCAGCACGAAGATGTCCTCGTGGCCACCGACGTGCTCCAGGACCAGGCACTCATCGTAGCCGACGGGCGCCAGTGGGTCGTCACCGTGAAAGGCGTCGATGACAGCTACACTCGCCAGACCGACATCAAACAGCACCTCTACGGCGACGGCCACTTCGCCCTTCATGCCGACGTCCTCGACTACGGCATCCTCGGCATCAGGCTGGCAGCATCACTTGGCCTCAGCAGCAGCTTCGAAGGCACACTGCCCTTGTACGCCCCACGACGCGGCGAACGAGCCGCACTGACCAACCCCATGCAGAGCTTCCGCTGCGGAGAGTTGCACTCCCCCGGCGTCGTCTTCGCCACCAACCAGAACCTCTACGACAGCCAGTACATCCTCACCTCACTGCGCTTCACACGCCAGCTCTTCGACCGCGAAGGACAGGTCAGCAGCCTCGAACTGCGGCTGCGCCCCGGCGCCTCACTGCCGCGTGTGCAGAGCGAGCTCCAGCGCATCGCAGGACCTCGCTTCCGCGTAGAGAACCGCTACCAACAGCAGGCAGACACCTTCCGCATCATGCAGGTGGAGAAAGTCATCGCCTACCTCTTCCTCACCTTCATCCTCCTCGTAGCATCCTTCAACATCATCAGCTCACTCTCCATGCTCATGCTCGAGAAGAGCGACAACAGCCAGACCCTCCGCGCACTCGGCGCCGACGAGGGTCAGCTGCGCCGCATCTTCCTCGCCGAGGGGTGGCTCACCTCCGGCATCGGAGCAGCAGCAGGCATTCTCATCGGCCTCGCCCTCTGCTGGGCACAGCAGCAGTTCGGACTCGTCCGGCTGGGGCAGAGCGAAGGCTCCTTCCTCGTTGACGCCTATCCCGTCAGCGTACAGCCCGCAGACCTTCTCCTCGTCTTCGCCACCGTCCTCGTCGTGGGCGCCATCACCGTGTGGTTGCCCGTCCAGCGCATGACCCGACAACGCCCTGCCGCCTAAAAAAACACACCCTACACGCAAAAAAAATCGCGGAACATACCGCACAATCCAAAAAAAACACGTACCTTTGCCCCGTCTTCAAGCCCTGATGGCGGAATCGGTAGACGCGCTGGTCTCAAACACCAGTGGGGAAACCCGTGCCGGTTCGACCCCGGCTCAGGGTACTTAGGCCACCTTGGAAATCGTCGATTTCCAAGGTGTTTTCTTTTTTTATGGGCAACCGATTTAGCTGAAAGAGGCGTTTGAGCGACGTTTTTTACAAGGGAGTTTTGTTTGACGATTCACGAATCGTTAATTGAACATTCGCGAATCGTTAATTAACGATTCGTGAATCGTCAAAGAATCGGCTTAAGCAACTGTCGCGTGTGGGAAGGGCGTCGCGCATGATTTTTCTGCCCGTCTTTGGTTGCAACGCCAATCATTCATTCGACCAAGATATGGGCTTCCGGGCAAAAGTACATCAGGTTTCTTCCCCTTCCCCGTCAGCCTTCGGGCGAAAGTACAGAATGTTTCTTCCTCTTTACCGACAGCCTTCGGGCGAAAGTGCATCAGGTTTCCCCCTCTTTACCGTTAGCCTTCGGGCGAAAGTACATCAGGCTCCATCCCCTTCCCCGTCAGCCTTCGGGCGAAAGTGCACCAGGCTCCATCCCCTTCCCCGTCAGCCTTCGGGCGAAAGTGCAGAATGTTTCTTCCTCCTTTCGCCGCAATGCGAATGAACCGATAGAGGCAAAACGGGGAGAATTTCCTTGACAGCTTCTATCCATTTTCTTCAAAAAAGTTTGGCAATTCCAAAATAAAGCCGTTCCTTTGCAACGACTATAACCCGCCAAGCCTCTCAACGATGCTCAAATGTGCGAGTCGTTTTTTAACCCACGGATACACTGCGCATCTATTTCAACTTTTGCATCATCAAGTATTACCTAAACATCATTCCTCAAAACAGCGATATGAAGGCGAAGATTGACACTCGGCTGTCTGCAGTGATATAAGCGCAATGCGATTCCCCGACGGTTGGGAAAATGAGCCGTTGCGGGACATACTTGTTGTTTTGTAAAGCGAAACAGATCAATCGGACTTTAATATGGATAAAGAAATTCTTTCTCAGCCAATGCTTCTGCTCTGTGCCTGCGCAGCATTGGAAGCACGGGGTGATTTGCATCGGCTTGACCTTGCCATTCGCGAGGCGCTTGATGGCGGCGTAAGCGTCAACCAAATGAAGGATGCTTTTGCCGGACTTTATGCCTACACCGGGTTTCCCCGTTCGCTGAATGCACTAAACACTTTGGAGCATGTGCTCTCTGAGCGCAAGGCTAAGGGCCTCGCAGACCCTGAAGGCACTCCCTTCCATCGCCCTGCCACTTGGGATAACGCAGATCTGGCTTTGCAGCGCGGTACGGAGATGCAGACCCGCGATGAGGGCGGCATACCATGGGACTACACGTTCTGTCCCCAGGCCGATTACTACATGAAGGCGCACCTTTTCGGTGATATCTTTTCCAGCGACCAGCTGACTCCGGCCGAACGCGAATTGGTCACGGTCTCAGCTCTCAGTGCCATGGAGGGTGTGACACCGCAGTTTGAGGGGCATAAGGAATGCGCCGTCTTCATGGGCAATACCAAAGAACAGGTGGACTACCTCTGCCACTGGCTTAGAGAGACGCTACCATCGTAATTATCCGACCAGCCCTCGCCAATGCGGTAGATATCGGCGGACATGGCAAAGGACATCGGGCCGTGCCAGTCGCCACGCTCACGGATGCTGTGGCATTCATACGGAAGGGCCACTCCTCCTGCCCCGGTCTGTACACTACAATAGTTTTTATTCGCAAGGGCGCACTGCCGCTTCTGTCCGTGAAATTCGCGTTTGCCGACCGTAGACACAGGCTCTTCGGCCGGCAAATGCGTATTTCCCGGCGCGCAACATAGAATCCTTTTTTGAGGGGAGCATCACCTTTTGGCAGCTTTCTGTCAGCCAATTGTCAGTCAGATGTCAGGGAAATGTCAGGGAAGGGAAGGTGGAGCAAAAGAGGTTTTACATTATCTTTGCCGCCGATTTCCGGAAACTACGAATGTCCAACCCCCAAAAAGTGAGTTACTATGAAAATGAAAACAGAAAAGGAAAAACGGCCGACAGAAGACCCAATGACGATGTGCCCGAGAAGCCGCCGGTGGTGTTGCGCCTTTGGCTGGCAGAACTTCGCCCTGACAGCCGTGGCCGTGGTGCTGATCGTAGCAGGTTGTCTGCTGATGTTGCCGCAGCGAGATGTCCGCGCTGAGTTCGGCGGACGCTATGCTGCGGCGCCGGGGCCGGGAGCCTTCGACAGCAGAAGGATAGGCACCGCGCCCGTGCTGTGCTTCGCCGGCTTTGTGCTGATGGTGCCCGCCGTGCTGTACGTGCCCCGCGAGAGAGGCGCGAGAACTCTAGTCACCTTCAAGCCCTGAAAGTACATCTCATTCCTCACTCTCAGGCCCCTCAGTTTTCAGCCAATCCGTAGAATATGCAGTATGAGAGGACTTCCGAAAGCTAAAAAAAGAGGCAGAGGGAGAGAATCTTCGCTAATTCTTCGTCTGTTACGCGATTTTTATCTAATTTTGCCGCGGATTATGTGCGCGTCTGTGCGCGCAGACGTTCCGCATTCACTTTTTAAACTCTGAAGAGAATATGAAGCATTTCCGTCTTGTGGACAACGTGCTGGGGTGGTTGGCTTTCGCCATCGCAGCCTTCACGTATGTGTCCACCGTCGAACCCACGGCCTCCTTCTGGGACTGCCCTGAGTTCATCACCACCGCCTATAAACTCGAAGTGGGTCACCCGCCAGGGGCACCGTTTTTCATGCTGACAGGCAACCTGTTCACACAGCTGACGTCGGACCCGGCGAAGGTAGCGCTGATGGTGAACGTGATGAATGCGTTGCTGAGTGCACTGTGTATCATGTTCCTGTATTGGACCATCTCGCACCTGGCGCGCAAGCTGGTCTGTCCGGGCGGATGGGTACAGACGTTGCCGCAGCTCGTTGCCATCGAAGGCGCTGCGATGACGGGTGCCTTGGCTTATTGCTGGAGCGACACCTTCTGGTACTCAGCCGTCGAGGGCGAAGTCTATGCTTACAGTTCGCTGTTCACGGCCGTCGTGTTCTGGCTGATGCTGAAGTGGGAGGACAATGCCGACAAGCCGCACAGCGACCGCTGGCTCATCCTGATTGCCTACCTGACAGGCCTCTCCATCGGCGTCCACCTGCTGAATCTGCTATGCCTGCCCGCGCTCGTACTTATATATTATTATAAGCGCTCGGAGAACGCCACACTGAAGGGCAGCATCTACGCCCTCGTAGGGTCGTTCGTCCTGGTGGCCGCCGTGCTCTATGGCATCGTGCCCGGCATCGTGAAGGTGGGCGGATGGTTCGAATTGCTGTTCGTGAACACCCTCTCGCTGCCTTTCAACAGCGGCCTCATCGTCTACATCATCCTGCTCATCGGCGTCGTGCTGTGGGCCATCTGGGAGACCGTGGCCGAGCGCAGCCGCCTGCGCATGAACATCGCTTACCTCGTCAGCGTGGCTATGCTCGGCATCCCCTTCTACGGCTACGGCCTGGCGAGCATCATCATCGGTGCCGTCGTGCTCGCCGCCCTATACGGCCTGCTGCAGTGGCACCACGAGGGCAAGCCGCTGGTGTCGGCACGCCTGATGAACACATCGCTGCTGTGTATGCTGATGATCATGATTGGCTACTCGTCGTATGCCGTCATCGTCATTCGGTCCACGGCCAACACACCGATGGACCAGAACTCGCCCGAGGACATCTTCACCCTGGGCACATACCTCAACCGCGAGCAGTACGGCACACGTCCGCTCTTCTACGGACCGGCCTACACGTCGCAGGTGAAGCTGAAAGCCGACGGCGGCTACTGTGTGCCCGTCTCGAAAGAGGGGGCGCCCGTCTACCAGCGTAAGGAGAAAGCCTCGCCCGACGAGCCGGACCGCTACGAGATTCAGCGATACGACCTCGAGTACATCTACGCCCAGAACATGCTCTTCCCCCGAATGTACAGCGACCGCCACGCCGATGCTTACGAATCGTGGATGGGCGGCGTCGAGGGCTCGCAGGTGCCCTACGACCGCTGCGGCGAACCAATCATGGTAAAGATGCCCTCGCAGCTGGAAAACATCAGGTTCTTCCTCAGCTACCAGGTGAACTTCATGTACTGGCGCTACTTCATGTGGAACTTCGCAGGCCGACAGAACGACATACAGGGCAACGGCGAGCTGGAGCACGGCAACTGGATCACAGGCATACCGATGCTGGACAACGCCCGCCTGGGCGACCAGTCGAAGCTGCCTTCGGAGTTGCGCGAGAACAAAGGCCGCAACGTCTTCTTCTGCCTGCCCCTGCTGTTGGGCATCTTCGGATTGCTGTGGCAGGCTTGGAAGCAGCAGACCACGACGGTGCCTGCGGAGACGACAGCAGACGCCGTGCCCACCGACCTTGGCGTCAAACAGTTTTGGGTGGTCTTCTTCCTGTTCTTCATGACGGGTCTGGCGATTGTCTTCTATCTGAACCAGACGCCTATGCAGCCACGCGAACGTGACTACGCTTATGCCGGCTCGTTCTATGCCTTTGCCATCTGGATAGGACTCGGAGCAGCCGCCATCGCAGACCTCATTGAACGCAAGACAGGCAAGGCTATGCTCGGAGCGCTCGTCTCGCTAATCTGCCTGCTGGTGCCCGTACAGATGGTGTCCCAGACGTGGGACGACCACGACCGTAGCGGACGATACACCTGCCGCGACTTCGGACAGAACTACCTCCAGAGCCTGCCACAAGAGGGCAACCCGATTATCTTCACCAACGGAGACAACGACACCTTCCCCCTCTGGTACAACCAAGAGACCGAAGGCGTACGCACGGATGCCCGCGTCTGCAACCTCTCGTACCTGCAGACCGACTGGTATATCGACCAGATGCGCCGTCCCGCCTACGACTCGCCCAGCGTGCCCATCAAGTGGAAACGCATCGACTACGTGGCAGGTACCCGCGAAGGCATCCGCGTCAGCCCGGGAACCCTGGAGCAAGCCATCGAATACTACAAGGATGACCCCGTAACGATGCACCAGCTGCTGGGCGACAATCCCTACGAACTGAGCACCGTCATCGACAAGTGGATCCTTAACCCGAACAAGGACATGCAGATCTTCCCCACCGACAGCCTCGTCATCACCATCGACAAGGAAGCTGTACGGCAGAGCGGCATGATGATAGCAGCAGACTCTATCCCCGACGTGATGCACATCAGTCTCAAGGGCAAGCGAGCCGTCTACAAGAGCGAGATGATGATGTACGAGATGCTGGCCCGCTGCAACTGGGTACGCCCGCTGTACGTCGCCATGACGGTGGGTTCGGAGAACTACGGCAACTTAGGCAACAACTTCGTTCAGGAGGGTCTGGCCAACCGCATCACGCCCTTCGACACAAAGCAAAGCGGCAAGCGGATCGACACGGAAAAGATGTATGACAACCTGATGAACCGCTTCAAGTTCGGCGGCATCGACCAGAAAGGTATCTATCTGGACGAGACTGTCATGCGAATGTGCTATACGCACCGCCGTCTCTTCTCGCAACTGGCCACCCAGCTGATGGCCGAAGGCAAGAAAGACAAGGCGGCCAAAGTCGTCGCCCGTGCCGAAGAGGCCATCCCTGAGTACACCGTGCCTCACAATTACCAGAGCGGCTCCATCGAGCTGGCACAAGTGTGGCTCGACCTCGGCAATAAGGAAAAAGCCACCCATCTGGCAGAGAGCGTGGCCAAGAATGCCGCAGAGTACTGCGCGTGGTACACTGGTCTGAGCGACCATCGCCTGAAGCAAAGCGCAGACGAGTGCTACTACTACCTCATCCAACTCTCCAACGCCCTCAAGGTGCTTGACCAGACCGACACCAAGAAGAGCGAATTCTACGACCTGGCACTGCGCACTTACTTCGCGGAGTTCCAGAAGCGAACCAACTACTGACACCGCCGTGTTCATCGAGCAACCAGCCCGCTTCCTGCGGTGGATATACCCTCATGCCGTCTGGCGTATGAACCCGTCGTCAAAGGCCGTCTACCTGACCTTTGACGACGGGCCTATTCCAGAGGCGACACCTTTCGTGCTGGAGACCTTAGCGCGCTACGGCATCAAGGCGACTTTCTTCATGGTAGGCGACAACGTTCGCAAGCACCCCGACGTGTTCCGAATGGTCGTCGACGAAGGACATCGCATCGGCAACCACACCTACAACCACATCGGAGGCCTCCGCTGGCTTAGCAAAAACTATATCAAGAACACGGAGAAAGCACAAGAAGAAATAAGGAAGGCCATGGCGAACGCCCCGCAGCCCCTCGCCAATGAGGGGGAAAAAGAAAGGGAGGGGAACGCCACATCCCTTCTCTTCCGGCCTCCCCACGGCTGGATGCGCACCGACCAGTACCGCGCCATCCGACGTCAGGGGTATCAGATTATCATGTGGGACTTGGTGACACGCGACTACAGCGGATGGCTCACCGCCGAGGAGGTGCTACAAAACGTCAAACGCTACGCCCGCAACGGATCCATCATTACGTTCCACGATTCACTTCGCAGTATCGACAAACTTCGGAAGATACTGCCCCAAGCCCTCGAATGGCTCATCGCACAGGGCTATGAGTTCAAAGTCTTTGACTGAACTCGCATCCGCAGTAGAGCTGATTGTAGAAGCCAAACTGACGCAACAATTCGTTTCTTCGTTCCTGTAGGCCTCCCTTACGCCAGTTCTGCGCCCAAAAGCGCGGATAACGGGCGGCATCCATTTCACCGCCCGCAGCAACGCCACAGGACGTTGCGCCAACAGCAGCGCTTTCAGCAGCCACCGTCTCCTCGGCCGTACGACCCGCCGCCTCAATCTGCTCAAGACGTTTCCATCGCGACGAGGCCAACGTCGTGGCAAACCAACCAAAACCAAGTTCCAACGCCTTGCGTGCCGTGGCCGTCAGGCGAAGCTCGAAACATCGCTGACAGCGACGCCCGCGCTCAGGCTCACCCTCTAACCCTCGAACGCCGCACAGCCAAGACGAGTGTCCCCAATCGTCATCGAGCCACTCCAACCCCAAACTCGCAGCGTGACGCTGGCTCTCGACTTTACGCGTCTCATACTCCTCGCGAGGATAAATATTGGGATTGAAATAGTAAATGGTCGGACGCACGTCGTGCGCCAATAGCCATTCCACAATGGCACTCGAGCACGGAGCGCAGCACGCATGCAAAAGCACACGACCTTCGGCGCGTACGCCGGCAGGGATTTCTATGGCAGGAACCTCTCTTCGCATCATTACTTCAGTTTCTGCCCGCAAAATTAGCGAAATACCTTATCCGACGGGTCACTTTTCTCGGAAAAGTTGCATGAGAAAGCATAAAAAACAGTACTTTTGCACCCGAAAAGTCATTTATCCTAACTCTTTATTTCAAACAAAATGAAACTTAAAACATTTCTGACCACTCTCCTGCTTGCCGCCAGCGCACTGCAAGCCAACGCTCAGGATCCCGCAGCTATGATGATGCAGCCCCTGCCCGTAGACCCAAAGGTGCGTGTAGGACAGCTCGACAACGGACTGACGTACTACATCCGTCACAACGAAGAGCCCAAGAACCAAGCCTTCTTCTATATCGCACAGAAGGTAGGGTCGATCCAGGAGGAAGAGAGCCAGCGCGGACTGGCACACTTCCTCGAGCACATGTGCTTCAACGGCACAACTCATTTCCCCGACAGCTCGCTCATTGAGTACCTTGAGGGAATCGGCGTGAAGTTCGGCGCGCAACTCAACGCCTACACCAGCGTCGAAGAAACGGTCTATAATATAGATAATGTTCCCGCCCGCGAGGGAGCCATCGACTCCTGTCTGCTCATCCTGCACGATTGGAGCCACGACCTCACCCTCGATGGAAAAGAAATTGACAAGGAGCGCGGCGTCATCCACGGCGAATGGCGTATGCGTAACAGTGGTGCCACACGCATCATCGTACGCAACCTCGAAAAGCTGATGTCCGACAGCCGCTACGGACGTCGCTTCCCCATCGGACTGATGAGTGTCGTTGACGAGTGCCCCTACGACACCCTTCGCGCCTACTATCACAAATGGTACCGTCCTGACCTACAGGGCATCATCGTCGTCGGCGACGTAGACGTCGACCAAATCGAGGGCAAGATCAAGAACCTCTTCGGCCCCATCCAAGTGAAGCAGCCCGTTGCCAAGCGCGAATACTACAGCGTGCCAAACAACAATGAGGCCATCGTCATCAGCGACAAGGACCCCGAAGTCACCAGCCAGAACGTCAGCATCGCTTTCAAGCACGAAGCCATCCCCGACAGTCTTCGCAACACCTTCGGAGTCTATCTCACTGAGAACATGACCCGCATTGGAGCCAGCATCCTCAACCAACGACTCAACGAGCTCTCACTCAAAGCTGACTGCCCCTTCAAGGCTGCTTACGTCTACGACGGTCCTTTCCTTCTTTCATCGAAAGTGACAGGAGCACTCAACGTAGACATCGAGCCCAAGGAGGGACAAGTGGACGAAGCTATCAAAGCCGTACTGGCTGAACTCTACCGCGTAGACCTTTTTGGATTCACTAAAGGCGAGGTGGACCGCGCCGTCCTCGACGCCCTCTCCTCCATGGAACAGCTCTACAACAACCGCGACAAGCAGAAAAGTATCGCTTACGCCCGCGAGTACTACCGCTCATTCCTAAATAACGAAGCCATACCCGGAATAGAGACTGAATACCAGCTGGCCAAGCAGCTACTCCCGAACCTGCCTGCAGAGGCCTTCAGCCAAGCACTCCAGCAGTATATTAGCCGAACGGACACCAACCTCGTAGTACTGGCCATCTCACCCGAAAAGGAGAGCCTCGCCATCCCCACAGAGAAAGCACTCCTGGATGCCGTACACGCTGCACAAGCACAGCAACTCACTGCATGGGTGGACAACGTGAAGACGGGTCCGCTGATTGAGAACCTACCCCAACCCGGCAAGATCAAGAAGGAAGAAGACGGGCCATGCGACTCCAAGATCCTAACCCTCAGCAATGGAATACGCGTCATCATAAAGGAAACCGACTTCAAGGACGATGAGATTCGCATGATGGCATGGAGCGAGGGCGGCATGGGACGCTATCCTGACAGCGAGCGCATTAACCTCGAAGCTTTCGACGACGTGATGGGCGCCAGCAAGATAGGTGGCTTTACCTCCACAGAACTCACCAAGGCACTCGCCGGAAAGAACGTAAGAAGCAGCGCCAACGTCGACATCCGCGAAGAGAACTTCTCCGGCTTCAGTTCCAAGAAAGATATTCAGACACTCTTCGAGCTGATCTACATGACCTTCCAGCCACGCGAAAAGGACGAAGAGGCTGTCGGAGCATACCTCTCCAGCCTGCGCGAGAGCCTGCGTAACAAAGCCCTCAACCCCATGGCCAGCCTCAGCGACAGCATCCAGGCGACGCTCTACAACCATCATCCCCGTATCACTCCCCTGACTGAGGCTGACGTGGATAAGATTAACTACGACCGCATCCTTCAGATGTGGGCCGAGCGCTTCGCCGACGCCAGTGACTTCACATTCTTCTTCCTCGGTAACATCGATGAGGATCAGATCCGGGAGCTCTCAGAAAAGTATCTGGCCACATTGCCGCGCGTCAAGCGAAAGGATAAGGCTGTAGACCCTGGGCTCAACTTCGTCACGGGAAACCACATCAACCGCTACCAAAAGAAGATGGAAACCCCGCAGAGTTTCATCGTCTGCGCATGGACGGGTGACATCAAACTGAACGTCCGCAACCAAGCCCTCATGACCCTTCTGGGCAACTGCGTCGGCGAAATCTACCTGAAGAAGATCCGCGAAGAACTCGGCGCAGCCTACAGCACCAGCGCCAACGGAATGATTACACGCGGCACCGACGACCGCCCACGATACGTCCTGCAGACGGCCTTCCCCCTCAAGCCCGAAATGACTGACACCTGCCTGCAAATCGTGCTGGACGTCTTCGCCGACGTCTGCCAAAACGGAGTCTCGGCCGAGAGTCTCAACAAGGGTAAGGAGTACTTGCTGAAGACCTATGCACAGAACCAACGTGAGAATGGGTGGTGGATGAACCGCATCAGCACCATATACCGCCGCAACTACGACCCCGCCGATGACTATGAGGGAACCATCCAGAGCATCACGCCAGAGGACGTCCGTCAGATGGCCAATATAATTCAGAAAGACGGCAATCGCGTCATCGTCGTTATGGAGCCTGATGCCCAATCTATGCAGCAGAAAGAGAAATAAAGCAACAGGCTGAGACCTCAACCACGCACCGACACGAGGCGCCCGACTCCTATGCGAATCAGGCGCCTCGTAATGTTTCATCCCATTGGAGGATTCAACGCTTCGAACAATCAATGTCCGAGCGCGTCTTCTGCAGCGGCAAGACGCGTTTTAGGAACCGACAGAAGGCTGACAGGAGTCCCAAGACCTCAAAAACTCATCAACAAAGAAAAAGAATGGGAAGAAAATACACGTAAATCATAAATTATCACTATCTTTGCAGCCGATTTAATCATGAATCGCTCTACGCAAACCCTATTGACGACAGTGGCCACGGAGCTGGCCAGCCCTGCGTCGCTCTGCGGACTGTTCCATGAACACAGGGACGGCGACCCGCTGCCTTCTCAGCCCGAACTGGCTGAGGCCATGGATTTGTGCCGCAGTATTCTCTTTCCGGGCTTCTACGGGAAGAGCAATGTCAACAGCCAAAACCTTATCTTTCATATTGGAACGGCGACAGAACGTCTCTACGGCATCTTATGCGAACAAATACAGGCCGGACTCTGCTTTGCCACCGGATGGGGAGAGGCCGAAGCCTATGGCGAGAGCTACGCCTCGGCGCAGAACTCACGCAAGCACAAAGCCGCCGACTTGGCACGCGCTTTCATGAAGAAACTGCCCGCCCTGAGACAGACACTCGCCACAGACGTCGAAGCCGCCTACCTGGGCGATCCCGCTGCCGAGAGCTACGGAGAGGTCATCTCCTGCTATCCCATCATCAAGGCCATCACCAACTATCGCATCGCCCACGAACTGCTTGTGCTCGGCGTGCCACTGATTCCGAGAATCATCACCGAGATGGCGCACTCTGAGACGGGGATTGACATCCACCCTGCCGCCACGATTGGCCACCACTTCACTATCGACCACGGAACGGGCGTCGTCATCGGCGCCACCTGCATTATCGGCAACCACGTGAAACTTTATCAGGGAGTCACCCTCGGGGCAAAGAGTTTCCCCGTAGACGAAGCCGGGAACCCGATCAAAGGAATCCCACGCCATCCCATACTCGAGGATAACGTCATCGTTTATGCCAATTCCACGATTCTCGGACGAATCACAATCGGACACGACGCCGTCATCGGAGGTAACATCTGGGTCACCGAGAGCGTGGAACCGGGGAAGAGAATCCTGCAGAATAAAGCGCGAACGGACGCTCCGAAACAGGAAAGATAAGAGCAGACAGCCACACGCGTTGACAGACCAAACAACATCATCATCCATAAGAATGAATACGATTACTACGGGCCAAATTGATTCCACCGCCCCCAATGAGGGACAACGGGAGGAGGCCACGAACAGAGGGGGAACTACCTTTCCCTTGATTGCCAAGACCTTTCAGGGCCTTGAACCTATCTTGGCACAGGAACTGACCGAGCTGGGCGCCAACGACATACAGATTGGCCGGCGAATGGTAAGCTTCACCGGCGACAAAGAACTGCTGTACCGCGCCAACTTCTGTCTCCGAACCGCCATCCGCGTACTCAAGCCTATCAAGCAATTCCGGGCGAAGAGCGCCGATGACGTCTACGAAGCCGTCAAGGCCATTGATTGGTCCGAGCACCTGACGCCGCAGACCACCTTCGCAGTGGACAGCGTCGTCTTCTCGCCAGAGTTCCACCATTCGAAGTTCGTCGCCTACAAGGTAAAAGATGCCATTGCCGATCAGTTCCGCGAGCGGACAGGAACACGGCCCAACGTCAGCGTCACCAATCCCGACCTGCAACTGCATATTCACATCTCAGACTACGATGCCACCCTCGCCCTGGACAGCAGCGGCGAGAGCCTGCACCGCCGAGGCTACCGGCAGGAAACCGTCAGCGCACCGCTCAACGAGGTGCTGGCAGCAGGAATCATACTGATGACAGGCTGGCACGGCGAAAGCGACTTCCTCGACCCCTTCTGCGGCAGCGGAACGCTATGTATCGAAGCTGCACTCATCGCCAGAGGAATTGCCCCCGGCGTGTTCCGCCAGGGCTATGCCTTTGAGAAGTGGCCAGACTTCGACCGCGAACTCTTCGAACACGTCTATAACGATGACAGCCGCGAACGCGACTTCGAACATCACATCTTTGGACGAGACGTTGACCCGAAAGCAGTCGGCATCGCACGACGTAACATAAAGGCAGCCGGACTCTCAAAGGATATTACCATCGACGAAGCGGACTTCCGCACCACAGACCTCTGCCCCGAACAGACCGAAGGCGGAGAACAGAAGCCCCTGATCATTACCAACCCGCCCTACGGCGAACGCATCTCAACCCCTGACATTCTCGGCCTGTACAAAACCATCGGGCAGAAACTCAAGCGAGAGTTCACCGGAGGCGAGGCATGGGTGCTGAGCTATCACGAAGAATGCTTTGAGCAGATTGGCCTCAAGCCCTCGCTCAAGACGCCCCTCTTCAACGGTTCCTTGGAGTGCGAGTTGCGCAAATACGTACTCTTCGACGGTCGGTTGGACGAGCACCGAGCAGCCGGAGGCTTCGTGAAGACCGACGACGAACGTCGTCAGATGGCCGACAAACGCCGCTTCAAGCAAAAGCGCGACGGATTCAAACGCGGCTTCGACAGCGAGGCGGGCGATGACACTGACTTCAGCCGCGACGACCGCGAACGCCACCACTTTAACCGTTTCTCCCGCAACGATGGTTTTCGCAGAGGCGACCGTAACGAGCGTCGAGGAGGCTTCGACCGCTCTGAACGCCGCGGAGGCTTCGACCACAACGACGACCGTTTCGAGCGTCGAGGAGGTTTCGACCGCCGTGAGAGCCGTGCCGGCTACCGTGACGAGCGCAGCTTCGACAACCGCAGCGGCTACCGGGACGGAGGTCGACGCCGTGACGACCGCCGCAGCGACTTCCGCGCCAAAGGCAACGACCGCAATGCCCGTCAGGAAGCGCGCCGCCGCTTCTTCGGAGGACAAGACGGCAACAACGAAGACGAATAGACACAACAAATCAATCCTATATTAAACTATAACGATGATTAAACGAATCCAAGCTGCAGAAGCCGCAGCCCTGATTGAGAACGGCCACACGCTGGGCCTCTCTGGCTTCACTCCCGCCGGCGTGCCTAAGTGTGTCACCGCCGAACTGGCTAAGAAGGCTCACGCTGAGCACGAGGCCGGCCGACCCTTCAAAGTGAATATCTTCACCGGTGCCAGCACAGGACAAAGCTGCGACGGCGTACTCGCCAACGAACAGGCTATCGGCCTGCGCGCACCCTACACGACGAATCCCGACTTCCGCAAGCACGTAAACCTCAACGAGATTCGCTACACCGACCTCAACCTGAGTAACATGGCCACCCAGATTCGCCAAGGCTACCTCGGCGACATCGACTGGGCCATCATCGAGGCCTGCGACGTAGAAGTTCACGGCTCGAAAGCCCATATCTTCCTGACGGCCGCCGGAGGCATCAGCCCCACAGCCTGCCGCCTGGCCAAACGCGGAATCTTCGTAGAGCTCAATGCCTTCCACAGCCCGAAGAGCAAAGGCCTGCACGACGTCTACGAGATTGAGTACCACCCCAACCGCACGCCGATACCCATCTGTCACCCCAACGACCGCATCGGCAAGCCCTACGTGGAGGTAGACGCCGACCGCATCCTCGGTATCATCGAGTGCAACATTCCCGACGAGGCACGTTCCTTCAAAGATCCCGATCCCATCACGACAAAGATCGGACAGAACGTGGCCGACTTCCTCGTGCAGAACATGCGCGAAGGCAAGATTCCTCCCACCTTCCTCAACCTGCAGTCCGGCGTCGGCAGCGGTGCCAACGCGGTCCTCGGAGCACTCGGACACTCCACCGAAGTGCCCAACTTCAACATCTACACCGAGGTACTGCAGGACGCTCCCGTGCAGCTGATGCGCGAGGGACGCGTGCTGAGCGCCAGCGCCTGCTCGCTCACCGTCACGAACGAGTGCCTGACAGGAATCTACGATGATATCGATTTCTTCAAGGACAAGCTTGTGCTGCGTCCCTCCGAGATCTCGAACAACCCCGAGGTCATCGCACGCATCGGTGTCTGCTCACTGAACACCGCCATCGAGGCCGACATCTACGGACACGTCAACTCCACCAAGATCTGCGGCACGAAGATGATGAACGGTATTGGCGGCTCAGCCGACTTCACCTGCAACAGCTACCTCAGCATCTTCACCTGCGGCTCAACCACCAAGGGCGGAGCCATCAGCAGCATCGTGCCCTTTGCCAGTCACATCGACCACACCAGCCATTTCGTCGACGCCGTCATCACGGAGTACGGCGTGGCTGACCTCCGAGGCAAGTGCGCCATGGAGAAGGCCGAGGAGCTCATCAAGGTCGCTCACCCCGACTACCAGCCCCTGCTGCGCGACTATCTGAAGCTCGCCGAGAAGTACAGCGGACACACACACCACTGCCTCAGCGCCGCCTTCGCCATGCACGACACCTTCCTCCGCAAGGGCGACATGCGCCTCACCGACCTGGCTGAGTACGTCAAGTAAAAACTTCCCCAGCAGACCCACCCCTGCCCCTCACGCGAGAGAGGCGGGAGTGGGTCCGCCAGAGAGGGACCTTCTCACTCTTCACTCTTCATCAATATGTCTCGAAAAGACTTTGAGATCATGGCGCCTGTAGGGTCGCGGGAAAGCCTGGCGGCAGCCCTGCAAGCAGGCGCAGACAGCATCTATTTCGGTATCGGACGGCTGAACATGCGAGCCCACTCGGCGTCGACCTTCACCATCGACGACCTGAAGGAGATTGCAGCCACGTGCCGCGAGCAGGGCGTGAAGAGCTATCTGACCGTCAACACCATTATCTACGGCAAGGACCTGCCCCTGATGCGCGAGATTCTGGATGCCGCCCGCGAGGCTGGCATCAGTGCCGTCATCGCATCAGACATCGCCGTGATGACCTACGCGCGAAGCATCGGACTGGAGGTACACCTGAGCACACAGCTCAATATCTCCAACGCCGAGGCGCTGCGCTTCTACGCTCAGTTCGCCGACGTGGTCGTGCTGGCACGCGAACTGAGAATCGAACAGGTGGAGGAGATTCACCAAGCCATCGTCCACGACCACATCTGCGGCCCTGCCGGCCAGCCCGTACGCATAGAAATGTTCTGTCACGGAGCCCTCTGCATGGCCGTCTCCGGCAAATGCTACCTCAGCCTGCAGAACACAGGGCGGTCGGCCAACCGTGGCGAGTGTATGCAGTTGTGCCGACGCGGCTACATCGTGCGCGACCGCGAGACTGACACCGAGCTTGAGGTGGACGGGCCGTATATCATGTCGCCCAAGGACCTCAAGACCATTCGCTTCCTCGACAAGCTCGTTAACGCGGGCGTACGCGTGTTTAAAATAGAGGGACGGGCACGCGGACCTGAATACGTAAAGAAGGTCGTAGAGTGCTATTCTGAGGCCTTGGAGGCCATCCTCGACGGAACGTTCACCGAGGAAAGGAAAGACGCGTGGGACGAGCGACTGTCCACTGTCTTCAACCGTGGCTTCTGGGACGGCTACTATCAGGGACAGCGTCTGGGCGAATGGGCGGACAGCTACGGCTCGCAGGCCACCGAGCGCAAGGTCTATGTGGGGCGCGGAACGAAGTATTATTCCCGACTGGGGCTCGGCGAGTTCCGAATCGAAGCCGCCGAGCTGAAGGTGGGCGACAAGTTCCTCGTCACCGGACCTACCACAGGCGCGCTCTACGGCGTCATCGAAGAGATGCACGACGACACGAACGCCGCCGTTCCCCTGGCACGGCAAGGCACGAACGTCTCCTTCAAGGTGGAGGCCAAGGTGCGGCCCAGCGACAAACTCTTCCGTATCGACACCGTATGTTAATCTATTAAAGTGAAGAACGAAAGAGCGAAAAGTGGAGAATAAGATCCACTTACATTCATACGTTAATATATTAATACGGTAATTCGTTGATACGTTAACACGATAATACGGTAATATGTTCAGATGGCTCGTAGCTCTCGTAGCGTGGCTTGTCCTGATGACGAACGTCTGCGCACAGACCGCCTCGCAGTACGCCAAGGCGGAAGACGGGAACAGCGCCATGCCCGACAGGAAAACCTTGCTACGGCGAGTCTGGAACTACCCCGACAGCATCCTCAACATCAGCAGCACCGACGGCGATGACGGGCAACCGAAGTCTTCTGAAGACAAAGCCGAGGCGGCCTCTTCGGAGCGCTACGACATCGAGGTGCAACGCCGCAACGTCCTCATGTATGTCATGCCCCACATGACACGTCTGGCCTACCGCCGGCAAAGGCACTTCATCGGAAGGCCTCTGAGCCCTGTGCGCCCCTTTCTTACGCCAAACATTTACGCCGCCACGCTGGTGGAAGACCGGCTGCTGTCACCTTTTCATCGAGGCAACCGACACTACTACCGCTACCACATCGCACCGGCCGACAGCGGACGCGTAGAGCTGTTCTTCACCCCTAAGATACGAAACACGCAGACCGTGGCAGGACACGCCACGCTGTGCGCCGCCACGGGACAGGTGCTCAGCACCGCCTTCCGGGGCGAGTACGGCTTGATGCGCTTCGAACTCAGGCTGACGATGGGCCAGGAAGGCAGGTCGTCTCTCGCGCCCGACCGCTGCGATGTCGACAGCCGCATCCGCTTCCTTGGCAACCGCGTCAGGGTGAGATCCATCCCCCGGGACAGCGTAATCCCTGAAAGCCAAACGCCCTCCTCCACCGAAGGGTTACAGGGAGATTCCAGTCATCAGGCGCCCATCATCAATCGACATTCGACATTCGATGCCGTGTGGGATGCCATCGACGACAATCTGCTCAGCCGCATACGCCTCGACTTCGGCAATCCCGAACGACACCAGTTCACCATCGGCCCGCTCTTCAATCCGCTGTACATGAGCTTCAGCAGCTCCAACGGCGTCGTCTACAAGCTGAACACCGAATTCCGATACCGCACCAGCCACTACCGCGAGTTCTACGTAGCCCTCAAAGGGGGCTATTCCTTCCGTCAGCGAAGGCTCTACTTCCAGGCGCCCGTACGCTACACCTTCAACCGCAAACACGAAGCCTACGTGCAGGCCTCTGTGGCCAACGGAAACCACATCACCAACTCCACACTGCTCGACCAGCTCAAGGCGCTGCCACAGAACGACACCGTGCGCTTCGACACCATGCAGCTCGACTATTTCCGCGACCTGGCGCTGCGTCTCACTCTCCACTACGCCTTCAGCCCGCGGCTCGCCATCACCGCAGGAGCCGTATACCATCGACGCTCGGCCGTCACGAAAGAGTCGTTCCACGACTTCGGCGAACCGGCCGTCTACCACACTTTCGCTCCCGTCGTAGGGCTCACCTTCCGCCCTCCCGGCACGAAAGGACTCGTCTTGCAGGCCGACTACGAGTACGGCATGAAGAACGTCTTCAGCTCAGACATCGAGTACAATCGATTCGAGGCCGACGCTTCCTACACCCTCGCCCTGCCCTGCACACGACGCCTCACCCTGCGAGTCGGGAGCGGCCTCTACGCCTCGCGAAAGCATGGCATGTACTTCATCGACTACGACCATTTCACGCGCAACAGCCTCTCGGGCGGATGGAAGGACGACGCCGTGGACTTCAAGCTGCTGGACTCTCACTGGTTCAACGCCTCCGACTATTATTTCCGCCTCGGAGGCATCTACGAATCGCCACTTCTGCTGCTCACACACCTGCCGCTCGTAGGGAGATTCGTGGAGCGCGAACGCATCTACTTCAACTCTCTGGCGGTGCGCCACCTCGCACCCTACACAGAAATCGGCTACACCCTGCGCAACCACGTCTTCTCGGCAGGTGTCTTCGCGGCCTTCTCACGCCACGGATTCGAGGACTTCGGCCTCTCCTTCGGACTGGAACTCTTCGAAGGATGGTGACACGCCCTCTGGAGCTGCGGCAAACACGGCAGGGGCGATGATTCCGCACCGCCCCCGCGTTTCTGAATAGGCACACTACATCGTCTCGACACGTCTGTACGTTTTCCCACTTACGTCCTAACGTAAGTCGACATACGTCCTAACGTGGTTAGCGATGTCAATAGACCCCCCCGACAGCACGTCCGCCCGTCTTCACGTTTACAAATTACTTTGAAAGTCCGAACTTGATAGGGATAGAAAAGCGCGAACGGACCGTCTTATTGCCTTGTCTGGCAGGACTCCATAGAGGCATCATACGGATAACGCGTTCTGCCTCCTTGGACAGAGAAGGATCAGGAGACCTCAGCGCTTTGACATCAGTAATAGAGCCGTCCTTGTCCACCACGAAGCTCACCATGACACGACCCTGAATGCCCTGTTGCATGGCCTTCACCGGGTATTTGACATGCTGCGCCAACCATCTCATACACGCTTGTTGGCCGCCGGGGAAGCTGGCATTCACCTCTACGAGCTCATAGATTTTATTATCTTCCAAATCGTCCTCAGAGACAAGTTTGTCGGCCAAAAGCTGCTTCAACGCGGCCTTAGCCTCCTTCGTGTCGCCAGCATCCACAGCCTGAGAATAGTAGCGGGCTGCCTTCTTGTAATCCTGCTCCACCAGACTTCCTTCAGAATAGAGCTTACCCAGGCGGGTATAAGCTTCGGCGACGCCCACGGCCTTCTCGTAGTAGCCCACAGCTGCCTGTACGTTCTGCGCCACACCCTTGCCCTCTTCTAACAGCATTCCGAGATGATAGTACCCAAGGGGATACTCCATGCCGGCAGCACGCCAGAAACAGGCGAAAGCCTTCTTCTCGTCGGGTTCCTTGCCCGACAGGAACTTCTGGCCCGCTTCAAGGTACTTCTGGGCGGCAGGTGCCATCTGCTTCACGTACTCTCCATTCGACATCCACGAGCTCTGCTCGGCAGTGAGAACGACGATGCCCCTGTAATTATAATCAACAAACCAACGGAACGGCTGCAGGTCTTCTTTCTCCACCACCACGCTGTCGGCCTTAGCCAGCGTCAGCGTGAAGAGACCATCCAAGCCCGTACGGACGCCTACACCGGCCTTCTGAGCCACGACCATGGCATCCTTCAAGGGAATGCCCTGACCGTTCACCACACGGCCCTGGAAGACGATAGAATCGCCGCCCTGCGCCCCTGCAACAGGCGCCACAGACGGCGCACACAATGCCTGCACACGATTCGTGCTGACAAGCGCCAATAAAAGTACTGATAAAAGGATTCTCGGTTTCATAAGATAACGATTTTGTTCACTTGTATAGCGTTATTCACGCTGCCCTATAGCGTTGTTCACGCTGCTCTATAGCGCTGTTCACGCTGTTCCAACGGCACAAAGATACAGTTTTATTTCAATAGAAGCATAAAATAACGGGAAAAAAGCGGCTGAACGCCCGTTTTGAAGACACAGTCACCCAGAAAAGCGGTGCGCATCGCCCTTCCCAGACACCCCATTTGCTTAGCCAAGAAGTTTGACGATTCGCGAATCGTTAATTGAACATTCGCGAATCGTTAATTGAACATTCGCGAATCGTTAATTAACGATTCGTGTATCGTCAAACAAAACACCCTGGTGAAAGACGTCATTCAGATGACTCTTTCAGCTAAATCGGCTGCAGGAACCAGCCTTCATGCGAAGAGCTTCTTACGATTCACCCTAATCGGTTCATTAGAATTGCAGTGAGAGCAGCCTCGGTTGCGAGCAGAATTTTCGCTTTGAGCGAAGAAGCAAGGCGGGCAAAGTGAAGCCCCCTGTACTCCCCCGGCGGGAATGAAAAAGCGGAAAGAGGCCAAGACAGAGGGGATTATCACTGCAATAAATAATGAAAAACAATGCCGATAGCCTATATATTGGTCTAATAGTCGATTGGGGTTATGAGGGGCCTGCCGGACAACCGGGCATGGCTGCGTGCACGAACGCTCCGCGCCTCACGTCGCGGACGATTCATCCGCTCTGCCTCATCTGCAGAAACAAAATATGTTCACGCTTACGACGCGAGCTTTCATTCTGCTTGTACGTGACATTGAATGTTGGCGGTATTCGAGTTCTAAGAACAAGAGCGAAAGCTCTATATCAAGTTAGAAAAATCATTCCGTGAGTTAATAATTGAATGATTTAAAGTGTGTAATGTTGCTGTGACCGAGACAGCTCTGAGCCACTACGTGGTCGGAATTTGTTTTTGTCCTTACTTCATAGGCAAAAAGGGAATAGGTCTGTACTTTAAAATAAATCAGAAAAAAAGGTTGTGAGGCAGAGGCCTCAAGGCCTCAAGTCCTCACAACCTTATGAACAGGTGAAGCGGCTTTAGTCAGCCAGCTTAGCCTTGATGAACTCGCGGTTCAGGCGGGCGATGTTGGCGATGGTCTCGTTCTTCGGGCACACTGCCTCGCAAGCGCGGGTGTTGGTGCAGTTACCGAAGCCGAGTTCGTCCATCTTGGCCACCATAGCCTTGGCACGCTTAGCAGCCTCTGGACGGCCCTGAGGCAGCAAGGCGAGCTGGGAGACCTTGGAACTGACGAAGAGCATGGCAGAACCGTTCTTACAAGCTGCTACGCAGGCACCGCAGCCGATGCAGCTGGCGCAGTCCATAGCCTCGTCGGCATCCTGCTTGGGAATGAGGATGGCGTTGGCATCCTGTGCCTGACCGGTGCGGATGGTGGTGTAGCCGCCAGCCTGAATGATCTTGTCAAAGGCGGAGCGATCGACCATGCAGTCCTTGATGACGGGGAAACCAGCCGAGCGCCAGGGCTCCACGGTGATGGTCTCACCGTCGTGGAAGCGACGCATATAGAGCTGGCAGGTGGTGGCACCGCGCTCGGTCTTGCCGTGGGGCGTACCGTTGATGTAGAGCGAGCACATGCCGCAGATGCCCTCGCGGCAGTCGTGGTCGAAGACGAAAGGCTCCTTGCCAGCCTCGATGAGCTCCTCGTTCATGATGTCGAGAGCCTCGAGGAAGGAGGTGTCGTCAGGTATATTCTTCAACTCGTGCGTGTCGAAGTGGCCCTTCTCCTTTGGGCCGTTCTGTTTCCAGAATTTTATTTTTACACTGATATTTTTAGCCATAGGACTCTCCCCCCGCCCTCCCGAAAGGGAGGGAGTAGAATGTTTTTGGGGGTCATATTCTACTTTAGTTAATAATTATTTAAGGTGACCACCCTCCCCCTGTAGGGGGAGTGAGGAGGGGGTCCTAATTCTTATAGTTACGTGTCTGGACCTTGATAGCCTCGTACTCCAGGGGTTCCTTGATGAGTTCGGGATCCTTGTCTTCACCCTGATACTCCCAGCAGCCGACGTAGAAGAAGTTCTCGTCGTCGCGCTTGGCTTCGCCTTCCTCGGTCTGGTATTCCTCGCGGAAGTGACCGCCACAGGATTCGTTGCGCGAGAGGGCATCGTGAGCCACGAGTTCGCCCATGGTGAAGAAGTCGCGCAGGTGGATAGCCTTGTCGAGCTCCACGTTGAGGCCTTCCTTCGAACCGGGGACGAAGAGGTTCGTGTCGAACTCTTTCTGCAGTTCCTTCATCTTCTGGATACCGGTCTTCAGGCCCTCGGCGGTGCGGCCCATGCCGACATACTCCCACATGATGTGGCCGAGTTCCTTGTGGATGCTGTCCACAGAACGCTTACCCTTGATGCCCAACAGGCGGTCGAGTTCGGCATCGACAGCCTTCTCGGCCTCTTCGAACTCAGGCAGATCGGTGCTGATACGCGGCCAGATGGCCTGGTCGGCGAGATAGTTCTGGATGGTATAAGGAAGGACGAAGTAACCGTCGGCCAGGCCCTGCATCAGGGCAGAAGCACCGAGGCGGTTGGCACCGTGGTCGGAGAAGTTGCACTCGCCGATGGCGAACAGGCCGGGGATAGAGGTCTGCAGCTCATAGTCGACCCACACGCCGCCCATCGTGTAGTGGATAGCGGGATAGATCATCATGGGCTTGTAGTACTTCACGCCATTGATTTCGTTGGCGAGGTCGCCGGGATAGACGTCGGTAATCTCTTCGTACATATCGAAAAGGTTGCCGTAGCGCTGTTTCATGGCGTCGAGGCCGAGGCGGTTGATGCTCTCGGAGAAGTCGAGGAACACAGCCAGACCTGTGTTGTTCACACCGTAACCTTTGTCGCAACGCTCCTTGGCAGCACGGCTGGCCACGTCGCGCGGAACGAGGTTACCGAAAGCAGGATAGCGGCGCTCCAGATAGTAGTCACGGTCTTCCTCGGGAATCTCCCAGCCCTGCAGCGTGCCTTCCTGCAGCTTCTTGGCGTCTTCCAGCTTCTTGGGAACCCAGATGCGGCCGTCGTTGCGAAGCGATTCGGACATCAGCGTCAGCTTAGACTGCTTGTCGCCATGCACGGGAATGCAGGTAGGGTGAATCTGCACGTAAGAGGGGTTAGCCATATAGGCGCCCTTACGATAGCACTGAACGGCAGCCGTGCAGTTGCAGCCCATGGCGTTGGTGGAGAGGAAGTAGGCGTTGCCATAGCCGCCGGTAGCGATGACGACGGCGTTGGCCGAGAAGCGCTCCAGCTTACCTGTGACGAGGTTCTTGGCGATGATACCGCGGGCACGGCCGTCGACGATGACCACATCTTCCATCTCATAGCGGGTGAAGAGCTTCACCTTGCCAGCCTGCACCTGAGCGCTCAGGGAACTGTAGGCACCCAGCAGCAACTGCTGACCGGTTTGACCTTTGGCATAGAAGGTACGGCTGACTTGTGCGCCGCCGAAACTGCGGTTGGCCAGCATGCCACCATACTCGCGAGCAAAGGGAACGCCCTGTGCTACACACTGGTCGATGATATTGTTGGACACCTCAGCCAGACGATACACGTTAGCCTCGCGGGCACGATAGTCGCCACCCTTCACGGTGTCGTAGAACAGGCGATAGACCGAGTCGCCGTCGTTCTGATAGTTCTTGGCTGCATTGATACCACCCT
>CAMVFC010000010.1 GCA_947166655.1 uncultured Prevotellaceae bacterium | reverse complement strand
AAACGTGAAAGTAGGAGATAAACGCCTACGATTAGCGTTTACCTCCTACTCGATTTGATTATTGCTGCCTGCTAAGAAATGTCTGGAATAATCTATAGCGGACACTCATATCTTTATATACCGAGTAGTTGGCGGACGAGTGGCAGTACGGCTCGCTTGAGCACCGTGTCGTTCAGGTAGTGCTCGCCGTCGAAGAGGGCAAAGTGGGCTGAGCCGTAAGCCTTCTTGAACTGCGGCTGGCAGTTGACGCGTTTGTCGTGCTCGCCGAAAAGGCCGTAGACCAATTCGCGGTCGGCGGGCGTGATGCCCTCGAAGGTATGCTTCTCCACCTCCTTGAACTGGGCTATCATCTCCTTGTCCACTTTGAAGTCCTTGGCTCCGTCCTGCCGTTCATTGCGGAAAGGCTTGCGCCCCAGACCTCCAAAGGTGAGCAGGCGGGCCATGCAGAACGAAGGGTTGACCAGGATGCGCAGATGTCCGCGCAACTGTTCTGCGTACATCGCCCCCATGGAGGTGGCCACAATCATGTCGGGTTGCAGCATCTCGACCTGCTGTCGCAGGAATGTCATGGCCTCGGCGGGCATCACGGGGATGTCGGGTGCCGTGACCTGCACGCCCTGCTCGTAGAGGGCGTTGCGCATGCTGGTCGCCGTACCGCTGGCACCGCTACCGGCAAAGCCGTGCAAATAGAGAATCGTTTTCAACGTTTCGTGAACTTCAGAGAGGTTTGTTGGTCGCCTGCCGTGGCGTAGGCCACGTAGACACCGGCCGGCAGGGCACTCATGTCAACCTCGGTGCCGGGCTTGATGCGGCGCGTGAACAGCAGTTGACCGCTGACAGTATAGATGTCCAGGCGGGCGAAGGGGGCGCTGGAGTGCAGGACGAGGGCGTTGCCTGTGTAAGCCAACTGCCACTCTTCAGCCTTCTCAGCAGAGTTGATGTTCACCTCGATGTCGGGCTGAGGCTCTGGCCATAGGGCGGCTGCGGTGGTGAGCAGGTTGGCATTGCCGATGGTGGGGCGCGCCATCACGTAGAGCGAGGAGCCTCCGTCGGGATACAGTCCCACGGTGTGGAACCCGTCGTGGGCACTGTAGACCAGGGTGTCGGCCCATGTCTTGTCCTTGGCAGTGAGCAGGACGAGGCTCTTGTCCTCGTTGTTCAGCTTGAAGTCGGCGTGTAGCTGTGAGGTGCCCGCAGTCTTGTCGCACCAGATGACGAGGTGGCCGTGGGCAGGGATAATCGTGGAGAAGGTGCCGTCGGACGTCGGTATCTGCCACTTCTCCGGTTCGGAGAGGTGGTCGGAGAGGTACATGCCGGCAATGTCGTAGTCCTCATTGGTGGTGTTGTAGAGCTCTATCCAGTCGCTCTTCTTGAAGAGGTCGCTGGCGTAGATGTCGTTGGCGGCGCTCACTTCATTGATCTTCACAGGATGAGCGTCCCATGCACGGCTGTCCTTGCTGTCGAGCGGTGTGTAGACTGCTTTGAGGGTGACGTCGCCCGTGGTGCCTTCCGGGAGAGTGTATTCCTCGTCGGTGGAGGCGTAGTTGCCTTCAGCTTCCGTGTCCAGCCGCAGGGCGGCATCCCAATAAATGTCGGTGGAGCTAACACTGTTGTTATGCAGTTCCACGGCAATGAGGTTGCTGCCTTTCTTGAAGAGCGATGCGTCGAATGTCATCTGCCCGCTCTCGGGGTTGGCATTGGCGTAGGTGTCGGCTAAGTCGCTGAAAGTGGGGTTGGGTGTATTGTCCATGAGATAGCGTCCGGCCTCGGTTCCGTTCACGTAGATGACGAAGCCGTCGTCGGCCACCCAGTCGAGCGTGAAGCTGTCAGAGGACTTGGGGGCAGCGCTCAAGTTGATAGTCTTGCGGAAGTAATAGGTGGGGTACTTTTGGCGGCTGTTGTCGCCATAGCTGATGGTGGTTCCATAGGCGGCAGCCTTCGTGGCGTTGCCCGTGTCATAGCCCAGGGGAGCGTTGCCCGTACTCCAATGGTTGGAGTAGTTGAGTGCGGTCCAGTTCTTACCGTCCAGCGAGCCTTGGTCGTAGTAATCCCATGAGGTGCCTTTCTCGAAGATGGTCTTGCTGTTGGTGGAGAGGTTAGAGGTCCAGCCGGCAAAGGCGTAGCCTGCGGGTGCCGATGCCTTCACGGTGACGGGCGGGAAGATCTGTCCTGCGAACTTGCCTGTGGGTACGTCCAGCCCGTTCATCTGCAAGCGTGCCTCGGCGAGGTCGCTGCTGAGGGTCAGCTTGACAGCGTCGCCCAGGCCGAGGTAGTTGCGCATCTCATTGACGAGCGTCGTCTGGCGGGAACGGGAGAAAGCATTGCGGACGCTGTTGGCAGTCGAGCTGGCCGAACGTCCTTCCAGCGCCATGGCGGGATTGACGTGTTCCACCATCGCATTGATGATTTCAGCGGCGCGCGTAGGTTCGAACACCGAACCGGCAACGAGGCAGAACTGGTCTATAAACTGCTTCTTGAAGTCTTCGTTTTTGAGCAGGTTGAGGAAGAGTGTGACAAACTCAATCTCGGCGGTAATCCTGTTGCCGTATTGGGCGAGCACTTCGGTGCCATAGAGCTGGTCGAAGGTGTAGTTTTGCTTGCCGGCAAACTGCCAGAAGGGGCTGGTCGTGGCCAGCGCACCGTCGGTGTCGAACAGCACGAAACGGAAGCGGCTGTTCTCGTGTCCCTCGGAGCGTTCGCGGAAGGCTTTGATGTTATTCTGCGGCCAGTCGTTGCCGCCGATATAGAACTCTACGGCCAGATAGTTGATGTACTCTTCGATGTCGAGGCGAGCCTTGATCATTTCATAGGTGAGGGCATCTTTGGCGCTGTAGGAGAGGGTGATGAGTTCGTCCCATGCGTCTTTTGTGCCTACCTGCTGCACGTAGCCGCTGTCGGGCGACATCTTCCACTGATCCATCAGCTCGTCGTCGGTGTCAAGGCCGTAGTTGGCGTAGGCATAGTTCTTGCTGTTGGGTTCGCGCAGGTTCTCCACGCCGATGTACACGCCGTTGTGGAATACATGTACGGGCCGGTAGCTTTGCGTCTCAACGTAGAGTCCGCTTGTGGCGACTACCTGCTGGATGGCAGCGTCTTTGATGCGACAGCTGTTCCCTTGAACATCATTGCCGCCGTTGCGCACCTTGAGTCCCTTGTGGCGCAGGTAGGGTTTATCCTTAAAGAACGGGTAATCCATTCGGTTCAGGCCTTCGTAGACTTTGTTGGCTTTGATATTGAACGAATGGGGCGCCCAGGCGCGGCTCCAGCCACCCGAGGCTTCGATGGCGACCTCCTGATTGAAGGCCGATTGTCCGTCCTCGGTGAAGAACTCGATGTTGGCGGGGCGGTCCCACTCCATGTTCCAGTTGCACGCCGAACTCTGTCCGTTGCCGGGGCGTCCGTTGCCGTTGCCCTTGACAAAGATACCGTAATCGCTGCCCGTCAGGTTCGCGGGGTCAGAAACGAGTGAGATGACGGGCAACGTGTAGTCTTGATCCTTATATATATAGGAACGCGTGGTGACGGGGCTGGCGAGCCATCCGCTTTGGAACAGGCGCAGGCGCAGCACGGTGGTGCCTTCGATGCTGAAACGTCCGTCAGCGCTCGTCTCGCCATTGGCGAGGGTCGGCGTGCTGCCGTCGGTGGTGTAGCGCAGGGTGGCACCGGAGGGGATGGTCACGCGTACGGTGAAGGCTTCGGTGAAGAAACCACCGTTGCGGTCTACGACGGGAGCTGCCAGACGTGCCAAGGCAAAAGCCGAGGTGGTGTTGGTGGCTTCGGGCGTGGGCTGGTCAGTGTAGCTCCATGTGTTGCTGCCGTCGGTGTTGCGGGCGTAGGAGGTGCGGGCGATGGCGGGCGGATAGTCTTGTTGCAGGATGACTACGCCCTTGTTATTGGACAGGCAGAAAGTGCCGCCGTCACTGTCGAGCTTGAAGTTCACCATCGATGGAGCCCAGCGCGAGTAGTGGTCGAACCAGATGGCTTTGAAGCCGTGGGCAGGCACGATGCCGAAGCGGCTGTCCAGCGGCATCTTCATCGGGTCGGCAGGGTCGTCGCTCACATAGAGGCCGGCAAGGCTGATAGGCTGGTCTGTGGTGTTATATAGCTCCACCCATCCGCCATAGTTCCATGACGGGTCGATGAACTGGTCTATGTTGGCCTGCTGTACTTCATTGACGAGCAGCGAGCCGGCAGTAGCAGTACCGGCCTTGACGGTAACGATGCAAGTAGTTTCGAAAGTGTATTGACTGTCAGCCATCCGGACGTGGATACGGGTGGAGCCTCCACCGACACCGGTGACGAGACCGTCGGATGTGACGGTGGCCACGTTCTCGTCGTCGCTGCTGTAGACGACCTTCTTGAAGGTAGCTTCCGAGGGCGAGACGGTGGCAGTCAGCTGAAATGATTCACCCAGCGTGAGCGTTTTACCCGTGTTGGAAAGCTTGATACCTGTCGGCTCCACGATGGTGCCGTACCAGAAGAGCTGTACATTGTCGAATGCTAACCAGTTGGCTGTTGCATTCTGAGTGCGAACGCCGATGGTGAGTTTCCCCGTGTAGTCGGTTAGTTCAACGCTGAAGTGCTGGGGGGTTCCGTCGGCAGTAGCTATCGTGGTGGTAGCGGTGCCGATGGCACTCTCCATGAACAGCAACACACCTGTCGCAGGGTTGTGAGCTCCGGACTGGTCGCAGCCTATGGCATCGACCTCCAGGCGGAACTTGCCCGAGGGTAGGCTCGTCAGTTGCTGGCTGATGGCGGCATCGCCGAGAGGAATACTGTTCTTATCGCGCCAGGCCTCGGCAAAGCCAGAGATCTGAATGAAGTTGTTGTCCGCGGCGTTCCAGTTCCAATAGTTAGCATTTTGGTAGCCATGGTTCTGCGCGGCATAGTTGGCACCATACTCATCGGTCCAACCGTTGATATTGCCATCAAAATTTGGATTAACGACGTAGACTTCTGTCATGTCAATCCAGTCTTGCGCCTGAAAGGAGGTCGTCATCGCAAAAAGTGCGAGACCAAGGAGTATTCCTTTTTTCATATTCTTCCCGTTAGTTAGTATTTGCAAAGATAAAGAAACGGCGCAGAACATAGTCCTGCGCCGCAAAGATACGTCTAAAAATTGAAACGTAGTCTCTTAATAGTGTTAAATTTGCACTTAATCTTTAATATTTGGTTCTTCCAGGCCTAATCCTTTCTTCTTGTCGACCACTTTCAGCACCAGACCGAGCAGCAGAGCGGCGACGCCGAGCGAGGCCAGCATAATCAGTGGAGCAGTGTAGTCGTACTGTGTCGGGTCGGTCACGCCGGGATTCGTCTGGTCCAGCACCTTGCCGATGAGCAGGGGGAAAAGCCAAAGGCCGATGTTCTGAATCCAGAAGATCAGTGCGTAGGCAGAGCCGATGACCTTGGCATCAACCAACTTAGGAACGCTGGGCCAGAGGCTGGCGGGCACGAGGGAGAAGGAAGAACCCAGTACGAGAATTGTCAGATAAGCCACGATGATTCCGCCAACAGCGTTGCCCTCGAAAGCTGGTAACACAAAGGCGAAGGTCAGATGGCAGGCGATGAGCAGCAGTGAGCCCAGGATGAGCATCGTGGCTGCCTTACCCTTATGGTCCACATAGCTACCCAGGATAGGTGTGATGAGCACGGCCAGCAGCGGGAATACGGCAAAGATACTCTCTGCAGACTGGCGCATGAAACCCATGTAGCAATAGGCAACCAGTGAAGCAATGGACAGGGCCAGCAGACCGTACTTCGCACCTTTCTGCTTCTGGAAGTTGCTGGCAAAACCGGCTGCTGCCACCACCAGCATAATCACGTACTGGACAATCGTCACTGAGCTCGAGGCCCAGAACGAGTCGCTGGCAGGTGCTGTCAGCGACAGGTTACACTGAAGCATGTTTACGGCGTACTTCTGGAAGGGGAAAATGGCGGAGTAGTACAGCACACACAATAATGCTACAAGCCAGAAGCCGCTGTCGGTGAGAATCTTGCCTAGGTCGCTGATCTTGAACGGGTCGTCCTTCTCTTCGGCCTCGCCCGTCTGTGCATCCAGTTTCTTATCCATGAAGAAGTAGACTATGGTCATGATCAGGGCGATGCACATCAGCACCACGCCGAAAGCCACCGAGCGACTCACGCTCACTACGCCGCCCAGACGGGCAAAGAAGGGTGAGAATATCATGCATGTGGCTACGCCCAGACGAGCCAGCGCCATCTCACTTCCCATTGCCAGTGCCATCTCGCGTCCTTTGAACCATTTGACGATTCCGCGCGAGACGGTGATGCCGGCCATCTCACAGCCACAACCGAAAATCATGAAGCCGCAGGCGGCAAACTTTGCTGAAGCGGGCATACCTTCGTAGAAGGGGGAGACACCCAACTCGTCGAACAGGGGGATATAGTTCAGATGCGTGTCGAACCAAGTTTCGAGGCTACTGCCGATGAAGGCATCGCTGACAGCGTACCACTTGACGATGGCACCGATGAGCATCACAGAGGCAGAGAGTACGGCCGTGAAGCGAACACCCATCTTATCCAGAATAATGCCTGCGAATATCAGGAAGAAGGCGAAGACATTGAGGAACACCTCTGAGCCCTGCATGGTGCCGAAGGCCGTCGAGTCCCATCCGCGCGTCTCCAGCATCAGGTCCTTGATGGGGGAAAGAATGTCCATGAAAATGTAGCTGCAGAACATGGCCAACGCCAGTAGCAGCAGGGCGGTCCAACGCATTGCAGCGCTGTCGCGTAGTGTCTTTTGAATTGCTTGTGTCATTCTAATTTACTATATGTCAATTTACAAATTACAATTTGGTTGCAATGGTACGAAGTGTCCTTGGGGGCTGCACATGACATGCTCAGGAACGCTTACTTCAGCCAGCGGGCAAGCCAATGGAAGTAGGTACGCTGCCAGAGGATGCCGTTCTGGGGCTTCAGTACCCAGTGGTTCTCATCGGGGTAGAGGAGGAGTTCGGCTTCGATGCCCTTCATGCGGGCGGCGTTGAAGGCACTCATGCCCTGTGTGGCATTGATGCGGTAGTCCTTTTCGCCATGGATGCAGAGAATAGGGGTGTCCCACTGGTCGACGAAGAGATGGGGAGAGTTCTTATAGGTGCGGTCGGCATTGGCCGAGCGGTCGCGGTTCCAATAAGCATCTTCGTACTCCCAGTTGGAGAACCAGTTTTCTTCGGTCTCGGTGTACATGGCTTCAAGATTGAAGGCGCCGTCATGGGCGATGAAGCACTTGAAGCGATGATTGTGGTGTCCGGCCAGGTAGTAGACACTGAAACCGCCGAAGCTGGCCCCCACGGCACCGAGGCGGTCACGATCCACGTAGGGCAGCGAGTCGCAGGCATCATCGATGGCACTGAGGTAATCCTTCATGCACTGACCAGTCCAGTCGCCGCTGATTTCCTCAAGCCACTCCTGTCCGAAACCGGGTAATCCGCGGCGGTTGGGGGCGATGACGACATAACCTTGCGAGGCCATGATGTAGAAGTTCCAACGGTAGCTCCAGAATTGGGAGACAGGCGACTGTGGGCCACCTTCGCAAAAGAGCAGAGTGGGATACTTCTTTGTCGGGTCGAAATGTGGGGGCTTGATGACCCAGTAGAGGAGTTGTTGTCCGTCAGTGGTCTTGCACCAACGTGACTCGGAGCTGCCGGAGGCGAGTTGCGAGAGGATGTGGTCGTTCTCGTGTGTGACGCGGGTAATCTCGGCGACGGAATCACCCAGCACTGTCACTTGGTAGAGGTCGGCGGGATGGAAGAAGTCGTGGCGCTCCATGAGGAGGCCATCTGATTGACCTTTGGGTGATTGACCATTTACCAATTGGAGGGAACCCCAGTCGGCTTGTTCGTTGGTGAGTTGGGCTACATTGCCTTCGAGATTGGTGCGGTAGAGGTTGACGGTGGCGTGCCAGACACCTATATAATATAAGGTGTGGCTGTCGGCAGCCCAGACGAAGTCATCAACGTTGGAGTCAAAGGATTCGGTGACGTAACGTTTCTCACCACTTTGGAGGTCAAGTATGCAGAGACGTTGACGGTCGGACTCGTATCCGTTGCGCGGCATGGAGAGCCATGCGAGGTAACGTCCGTCAGGCGAGAACTTGGGGTTCTGGTCGTAGCCAGGGTTGTTCAAAAGGTTTTCAGGCGCGTTGACGGCCTGATATTTCATTGTCTTGCTTGGCTCAATAGCGGGTTCGACGTAATCGGCAGGCTTGCAGAGGTTCTTTGCTTCGCGGCTGTCGACATCAAAGAGGAAGATGTCGCTGTCGGTGCTGATGCTGTAGGCGAGGCCTGTCTTGGTGCGACAGGTGTATGCGATGTGCTTCGAGTCGGGGCTCCATGCAAGCTGCTCAATGCCGCCGAAGGGTTCCATGGGGCATTCGAAAGGTTGTCCTTCGAGGATGTCGAACTCCTCGCCGCTCTGGATGTCAAGTACGAAGGGGTGAGGGATGCTCTCGACGTAGTGGTCCCAGTGGCGGTACATCAGGTCTGTGATGACACGGCCGGTACTCTTGGGCAGGTCAGCGGGACGTTCGGCAATGACATCGTGGAAAGGTACGTACTTGACAAGGATGACTTTTTGTTGGTCGGGTGAGAAGAGGAATCCCTCGACGGAGCCGTCGGTGTGCGTAATCTGTTTGCGTCCTTTGCCGTTGGCCTTCATGGTCCATACTTCGCCCTTGTGGGCAAAGGCGATGCAATCATCGGAGAGCCATGTCGGATCGGATCCGAGTCCGAGGGGTGAGGGAACGGATGCAGCAGAAGTCTCGCCGGAGGGTGAGACAGGACTTGCTTGAGCGGACGATGCTGTCTTCTTCTGTTCTGCGGCGTTGATATCCTGAACATAAAGGAGTGTGTTGCTGCGGTTCTCCTCGACGCTGTAGTAGGTGACTTGATAGGCAACCTTATTGCCATCGGGGGAGGTAGAGTAGGAACCGATACGCCCCATGGCCCAGAGGGCTTCGGGTGTAAGGGTATCTGAAGCAAGCGTAATGTCGTTACGCCCGAAAAAGTCCTCGTCGGTGCCATCTGTACAGGAAGAGAGAGGAGCAACGGTGGCGAGGATTGCTGAGGCGGAAAGGATCTTCAAGGCAGTTTTCATTGTCGGTGGGAAAAGAAGGTGTGCTCGGCGGAAAGCGCCGGGCACACGTTATTAGTTTCTATCTATTCTGTTGGCGTTGCTGCTCTTCTGCCATCTTCTGAAGGGCAGCAAGGCGTGCAGCCATGCCGGATTGCTTCTGTGGTTTGTTGGCGTTCTTGGCTTTGTAGGCTTCGAGTTGCGCGAGCAGTCGGCTGTCGTTGGTTGTCTTTCGCAGGAACCACATGATGAGAACCGTGGTGAGGCCCGAGAGGAAGTAGTAATAGTTGAGGCCGGAACTGTAGTTGTTGAGCACGAAGAAGAACATGAGTGGCATGAGGTACATCATCCACTTCATCATCTTCATGGATTGTTCTTGCTCGGGTGACATGATGGCATTCTGCTGCTGCTTCATGCTGATCCACGTGGTGGCAATCTGCATGATGCAGAAGAGAACACAGAAGATGCTCAAGTGGTCGCCGATGAGCCAGATGTCCTTGCCCCAACTGATGACGTCATCGTAAGCCGAGAGGTCATCAGCCCAGAGGAAGCTTTGTCCTCGCAGCTCGATGGCGTTGGGAACGAAGTTGAAGAGGGCAATCCAGATAGGCATCTGGATGAGCGTCGGCAGGCATCCTCCCATGGGGGAGACACCGTACTGCGAGTAGAGTTGCATCATCTCCTGTTGCTTCTTCATGGCATCTTCCTGCTTGGGGTATTTGGCGTTGAGCTGATCGATTTTGGGCTTAAGGACGCGCATACGTGCGCTGGCCAGGTAGCTCTTCTTTGTGGCGGGGAAAACGAGTGCCTTGACGATGATAGTCAGCAGCAGGAGAACGAGTCCCATGTGAAGACCAAAGCCCTTGAGCCAGTCGAAGAGGTAGATAATGAACCAGCGGTTGATCCAGCGTACAATGGGCCATCCGAGGTCGACGAGGTCTTCGAGCTCGAGGTCTTTGTCGGCATTGAGGCTCAGGTTATTGTGCGCTTTCAGCGTGTGGAAGTCGTTGGGCCCCAAGTAAAGTTGCAGCTGTGTAGGCTGCGTGCCAGTGGGGTCAAAAGCAGTTTGGAGAGAGGCTTCGTAGTTCTTCAGGTAGCCTTGTCCTTTCTTATAGATTTGAGATTTAAGATGCGCGTTGTGGAACTGCTGATGACTGATGAGGACGGCAGAGAAGAACTGATTCTTGAAAGCAATCCAGTCGAGGTCTTCTTCGATGTCTTTCTCCTTGTCGGAGGTCTCGGAGAGGTTGTCGGTGTCGCCATTGGTCTCATGGTAACGGATGCAGGCGTATCGCTGTTCGAAGTCAAAGCCTTTCTCAAGCTGGCGGGCACGGTCGTTCCACTGGATGTCGAGTGTCTTCATCGAAGGTGCAAAGAGATTGGCGATGCCGTTGGCACGGACCACCATGTCTACCATGTATGCATCGGGACGAAGGGTGTAATCGATGTCGAGAGAGCCGCTAGCGAGTGGGAGACGGAGCGTGACGCTATTCCCGGTGGGAGTGACGGGCTGGAAAAAGAGGTCGGTGGTGACGATGTTCTCCTGCTTGGTGGCGAGAGACAGCACCATTTGTGCATCTTTCTTCGTGAGCAGACGGACGTTGTTTTTTTGCTGGTCTTTGTAGTTCTTGAGTTCGGCTTCTTCGATGACGCCGCCGTGGGTGTTGATGGTGATGCGGACGAGGTCGTTCTCGAGGGTGATGAGCTGCTCGTTGCCTTGGCTTGCAGCAAAAAGGAGGGAGGCGGAGTCAAGGGGGGCGAGGGTGGACTCAGCGACGGAATCGCTGAGCGCTCTCTTCTGTTCTGCCTCTTGTGCTTGGAGGACCTGTGCGGCAGCGATGGAGTCGCGTTCGCGTTGGGCTTTAAGTTGTGCTTCTGATGGGCGGCTGTACCATGAGAATGCGATGAGCACAACTGCCATGAGGATGAATCCTGTAATAGTGTTTTTATCCATTGATGTTATTTGGTGTGATTCTCTCGGCGGGGAAAGCGCCGAGCGCTGTTTGCGGGTTTGTTTGTTTTTCGGCGGGGAAACCGCCGAACACAGTGCTTGTTGTTTTTTGGGGGCGCCGAGCGCTGTGCTTGTTTTTTTTCGGCGGGGAAACCGCCGAACACAGTGCTTGTTCTTTTCGGGGTGGCGCCGAGCGCTGTGCTAGTTTCTTTTCGGCGGGGAAACCGCCGAATACAGTGCTTGTTCCTTTTCGGGGGCGCCGCTGGGTGTTGACTCTTAGTTAATTTCGGCGTTGATGGTCTCGATATAGGCGAGAAGTTCTTCGCGGCCTTGCTTGCTCTCGGAGGAGGTGACGAAGTGGGGCGGAAGAGGGTCCCAGTCTTCGGACAACCGTTGGAGATAGGCGCTGATGTTCTCGTTGAGGTGCGCACGGCTCAGTTTGTCGGCTTTGGTGAAGACGATGCTGAAGGGAATGCCGCTCTCTCCCAGCCAGTGCATGAATTCGAGGTCTACTTGCTGTGGTTCATGGCGACAGTCGATGAGGACAAAGAGGTTGGTGAGTCGTTCTCGCTGAAGGATGTAGCTGGTGATCATCTTCTCGAGTTTCTGTCGCTCCGTCTTGCTTCGTTTGGCAAAGCCATAGCCAGGCAGGTCGACGAGGTACCAGGTATCATCTTTCTTGTTGGCTGCGCTCGTCTCAGAGGAACGCTTCACAGTAGAGGAACTGCCAGCCACATTGCTGGATGACTGGATGATGAAATGATTGATGAGCAACGTCTTTCCTGGTTGTGCTGACGTCTTGGCGAGTTTTCGGTTGCCGGTGAGCATATTGATGAGGCTGGACTTTCCGACATTTGATCGTCCGATAAAGGCATATTCCGGCTGCTTGTGCTCAGGGCATTGGCTGATGAACTCGCTGCTCTTGAGATAGGTGGCGTTCTTTATATTCACGTTATCGTTCGTGTAGAGTAGTGTGAAAGTTAACTTCTGATTTTAGAAGTCGTAATTAAGTCCGAGAGAGAGGAATTCCTTAAACATCCAATAGGTGCCGTCGTGGTCTGCTCCGGAACGGAATTTGGTAGCGCTGTCTTCGAATCTGGGATAGAGGAACAGCTTGGCCGAGACGTAGCGGTTCACCTTGAAGTCGAAGGTGTTCTCCCATTCGATCCGCGTCAGGTGTAAGTTTGAGAACCAGTAGGCGCGCGAGGTCCACGTGATGTTTTTCATAATCTTGTAGGTGAAGTTGAGGTTCACGTTGGGACCCCAGTCGTGTTTGGCATGGTGTCCTTCATGAATGCCGTAGCGATCGACGAGTCCGTCGCGGTTGACATAGGTGAGGTTCCATGAGAAAGGTGCCAGATAGAGCGAGCCTGAGAAGTTTTTCCAATTGAACTTATAGTCCATACCGAGTGAGGCGCGGACGTAAAGAGGTGCCAGGAAGTCGGCTGTGACGTTCTCTCCGCTTCCGTCGTAACTCATGTAGGGCTGCGACTGCAGTTGCACTTGCGCTGCATAGTTCCATTTTCCGATGGCTTTGACACCGAGTTTGGATGTCAGGCGGAGCAGGTTGCTGGTGGAACGGAACTTGGGCTTGGTGCTTTCCGACGTCTGGAAACCGAGTTGAGCTTCAAACTTGTTGTCCCACTGGATGCGCCTTTTGTTGTCATAGTTGGCGTCGATGGTGAGCAGGCTCAGCATGGAATAGTTCTTTTCGCCGCCCTGATACCAGTTGTCGGAGAAATAGTTTTGTGTGAACTGCAGTCCTCCGTTGCCCTTGACGTTCCAGAAGTTGGGCTTCTGTGCCTTGAGTTCTATGGGCTCTATCTGCACTTCGATTTTTTCTTCCTCGGCTTTGGTGGCCAGTTTCTCTTCGTTCTTGACGGTTTGTGCGAGGTCTGAGCGCAGTCGTGATGTGCTCATGACCTCTGTCTGCGTGGTGGCGAAGAGTTCAGGGTTCTTGATGTATGCCTGTTTGAGCTGTTCGTTGATGGCTTCGGAGAATAAGAGTTGGCTGTCACGGCTGTCTCCGAGTTCTGGCAGCGTGCTTTCCTCCTCGGTTTTCAGGTCGATGCCCATGCTCTGTGTCAATACGCTGTTCCACAAAGTGGCCGGCCCGATGAGGCGGAACATGTAAGGGTTGGGCTTCGCCTGCTTCTTGCTCTTCTTGCTTTGTTGACTGACAAGGGCATCGAGGGCCTGCAGGTATGCCTGTTGTATCGAGTCGTTATATTGAGACTCCGTCTCCTGAGCCGGTCTTGGACGCGAGGCGTGAACGCGCCGGGCATAGCCTTCTTGGGCAATGAGTGCGCAGAGTATAATTAGAAGTTTACGCATACGTGTGGGGAAATGTGGGTGCAAAGGTACGAGAAAATAGTGAATTGGCCAATCTTTTGGACGTTAAAAAAGCTGTACGGGCGGGCGGAGGCTATTTCTTGCGTTCGCTGCAATTGCGGTAAGCGCTTTTTTCGTACCTTTGCAGGGTCAAATTAAAACACGTTTTACGCGATGATACTAATAGCAGACAGCGGCTCAACGAAGTTGACATGGCGTGCCGTCTTGCCCGATGGCCTCTCTTATGAAGTCCATACGTCGGGCATAAATCCGGTGCGCGATGACGAGGCTGCGATGCGGCAGGTGGTGCAGGAGGCATGTTCGTCCCTCTCTGGCGAGGTGCACTTCGGCGATGATGCCACTTTCGGCGCAGCCTTCACGTCGATACACTTCTATGGAGCGGGTTGCCTGCCTGCTTTTACGGCTCCGCTTGAGAAGGTGCTGAGAGCAGCTTTTCCCAAGGCTAAGCTCACCATCGAGAGCGATCTCCTCGGTGCCGCTCATGCTCTGTGCGGGCGTCGAGAGGGCATTGCCTGCATCCTTGGCACTGGCTCCAATTCCTGTCTGTACGACGGACGACGGATAGTCCGTAACGTCTCGCCCTTAGGTTGGATTCTTGGCGACGAAGGCAGCGGCGCCGTGCTCGGCCGTCTTCTGGTGGGCGATGTGCTGAAGGGCCAGCTTCCCGATGAGGTCTGCCAGGCGTTCTTTCAGCGGTTTAACCTTCAGCGCGCAGACATTATCGAAGCCGTCTATCGTCAACCGCAGGCCAATCGCTTTCTGGCATCTCTGGTTCCTTTTCTGGGCGAGCATCGCGACGTCGATGCGGTGCGCCGGTTGCTGACCGATGAGTTCCGTCGTTTCTTCGTCCGCAATGTAGCGTCTTACGGCCGGCGCGACCTGCCTGTCGGTTTCATCGGCAGTGTAGCCCACTATTTCCGGGCAGAGCTGACGGCGGCCGCTGCTGCCGAAGGCTTCGCCATAGGGGAAATCCTGCAGGATCCCATGCCGCGTCTGGTGGAGTATATTCAGGAAGACGCACAGTAATTACTACCTTAAAACTTTTGAATTGTCGGTGGAAATGTATACTTTTGCGCCGCAAACATGTTGATATTTTTATGAAGCAAGGTTTTGACAACGAGAAGTATCTCCGCATTCAGTCGGAGCATATCAAGGAGCGTATAGCTCAGTTTGGCGATAAACTCTACATGGAGTTCGGCGGCAAGCTCTATGATGATTTCCACGCCTCGCGCGTGTTGCCCGGTTTCCAGCCCGACAGTAAGTTGCGTATGCTCATGCAGCTGAAGGACGATGCAGAGATTGTCATCGTCATCAGTGCCGAGGACATTGAGCGCAACAAAGTACGCGGCGACCTGGGCATCCCCTATACGGAGGATGTACTGCGCCTGCGCGATGTGTTCACCCGGCGCGGACTGCTGGTCAGCTCGGTGGTCATTACCCACTTCAACGGCCAATCTTCGGCCATCGCTTTCCGGGAGCAGCTGGAACGCCTCGGCCGCGTGCGGGTCTACTATCATTATCTCATTGAGGGCTATCCCACGAATGTCGAGTTGATCGATTCCGAGGAAGGTTTCGGCAAGAACGATTTCGTGGAGACGACGCGCCCGCTGGTGGTCGTGACAGCGCCTGGCCCCGGCAGCGGAAAGATGGCTGTGTGCCTCTCGCAACTGTGGGGCGAGAACCGCAGAGGCGTCAAGGCTGGCTACGCCAAGTTCGAGACATTCCCCATCTGGTCCATTCCCTTGAAGCATCCTGTCAATGTGGCTTACGAGGCAGCCACTGCCGACCTGAACGATGTCAACATGATTGACCACTTCCATCTCGAAGCCTATGGCAAGACAACTGTCAACTACAACCGCGACATAGAGATATTCCCCGTCCTGAATGCCATTTTCGAATCCATCTACGGCGAGAGCCCTTACAAGTCTCCTACAGACATGGGCGTGAACATGGCAGGCTTCTGCATCTCGGATGACGAGGTGTGTTCGGAAGCTTCGCGCCAGGAAATCATCCGCCGCTATTATGCCGCTCTGGGCGAAATGTTGGACGGCCGGAAGGGCGATGAGGAAGTGAACAAGATTGCGCTGCTGATGAAGCAGCTGAAACTCACCACGGCCAACCGTCCTACGACCGTGGCCGCCTATGAACGTCGCCTGCAGAGCGGCAATCCCTCGGCAGCCATTGAGCTGGAGGACGGCACCATCATCACGGCCGACACCTCCGACCTGCTGGGCCCCTGTGCCGCCTTACTGCTCAATGCCACCAAACACTTGGCGGGCATTGACCATGCGCTGAAACTGATTCCGCAGGATATGATTACGCCCATTCAGCACATGAAGACATCCATGCTCCACGGCAATAATCCGCGACTGCACACCGACGAGGTCTTGGTGGCACTGGCAGTGCTCTCGCAACACGATGAGAACTGCCGTCGTGCCCTTGAGACACTGCCTTTGCTCGATGGCTGTCAGGTGCACGCCACGGTGATGCTGGGCGAGGTAGACCGCAAGATCTTCAAGAAGTTAGGGTGCGGCCTCACGTGCGACCCCGTACGCAAAGTCTGACATACGCAGAGGTGCCTTTCAGGCCGGACACTCGGTTCTTCCTTGTAGGCACCAGGATGAGTGGCGTTTTTTTGCTGCTTGTCCGTCGGCAGGCTTGGCTCCCCTCCCGGGCGAGGGGTGGACCTTTATCCTTCATCCTATTGGATTACTGTCCGCAAAACATTGTTATAGCTGCCCCAACTCTTTGAGAAACAGGAGTTGGGGTAGCTTCTTTTCCGTGACAAGCTTCCTTGTCCGTTTCCATAGTCATTAGGTGGTGATACCGCCGCCTCTTCAGGCATGAGTTTCATGTCAGACTCCGGCATGTTGAAGAGTGTATTCATGTGAGTGTATTCCATCGGATGTTCTGCGGACAATAATCATGTTCTTGTCATTTTTGCCAAAGTGTCACTTCTACTTGTGCAGAAGCTGACGCCGACTGATTGGGGCAAAAAGTGAAACAAGTGCCTCCGTGAACAAGCGACACCCCAGGGAACGGAATCAGTTTCCCGGGTCGTTTTTGCCTTTCACCCCAGGTGCAGAAAGCAGAGTTCGCAGGCGGGGGAGTTTGTTCCATCACGATGGAACGATGGTTCCATCACGATGGAATGATGGTTCCATCACGATGGAACAAACTAAAGTGTTGGGCGTAGCGGGGAAAAGTGTTGGGCGTAGCGGGCAAAAAAGGAGGGCGTAGCGGGCAAATGAGAAGGGCGCGGTGCGGGTCGCAGTGAGGCTTCGTGCTACTTCGTCATATAGACATCAAGCGTTCCGCCGCGCATGATGTCGGCGTGCTTGAGAATGAGAGCTCCTTCTTCACCTCGGCGTGGCTGCGCTAAGGGCTGGCGCTGAAGAGGTTGCCCGTTCAGCAAGGCGCGACGGATGTAGATGGCTTTGTCGGAGGCCCCGTGGGTGCGGATGGTAAAAGTGCGTCCTTCGCCCACGTGAAGGGTAGCTTCGCTGACGAGGGGCGAGCCGAGGACATAGCGTCCACCGCAGGGCTCCACCTGATAGAAGCCCAGTGCCGAGAGGATGTACCATGCCGACATCTGGCCGACGTCCTCGTTGCCGCATAGGCCTGCGGGCTGGTCGGAGTAGAGTTCGCGCTGTATCTTCCGCACGAGGCGTGCAGTCTTGCGCGGCTGCCCCATCAGTGCGTAGAGGTAGACGGTGTGGTGGCTGGGTTCGTTTCCGTGGGCGTACTGCCCGATGAGGCCGGTGATGTCGGGGTTGGCCTCTGCGTTCAGTTCGCTGGGAGCGCTGAAGAGACTGTCGAGCCGCGCTACGGCATTCGCTCTGCCTCCGAGCAGTCTGACGAGTCCTTCGACATCGTGTGGCACCAGCCAGAGGTACTGCCAGGGGTTACCTTCCGTGTAGTCAGAGGTCTGATGGGCGGGATTGAAGTTGTCGGTGGAGTTGAAATCGCCGTGGGTGTTGCGGGAGCGGAGGAAGCGTACCCTCGGGTCGTAAAGTGCAGCGTACCCGCGAGAACGGCGGTCCAGATAATCGACGGCGCGCGAAATCTCGACAGGTAAGCCGTTCGGGGCAGCGCCTTTAGCTGCGAGGATGGCACGTCCGGCCTCGGCAGCAGCCCAGTCGGCCAGCATGTATTCAAGGCTCATGGAGAGCGAACCGCCGTGGTGGTCGTTGGCCACGTAGCCGTACTTCTTCATGTCGTCGAGGCCGCGCTCGTCCATGAGCAGGCTGCTCTGCATGGCGTGCCAGGCGAGGGTGGTGTCGCGAACGTAGCCTTTCAGCAGCAGGTCGGCCAGGATGGGCACGGCGGGGCAGCCCACCATGCAGTTTGTCTCCTGCGACATCAGATGCCACACAGGCAACTTACCCTGTTCGCGGAAGATGCGGAGGTAAGTCTCGGCGATGCTGGGCATCATTTCCGGCAGAATGATGGTGGAAAGGGGGGCGGTGGCGCGGTAGGTGTCCCAGAGGGAGAGGGTGGTGAGGTAGCGAGGGTTTCCCTCGGCGAACGCCGAGGGCACGGTGGCTTCGGCCGATGGTGCAGTGTCGTTGGCCAGGCGCATGAAGTTGCTGGGCAATGGTGCGGTGGCTATGGGGTTACGGTAAACCTTATTGTCGGCTCCCCGCCAGTCGCCATTGGCATCGTCCCACGTCTGGGGTGCGACCATGAAGTGGTACATGGCGGTGTAGAAGATGCGGCGGTCACGATTGCTCGGGAAGGTGGCTTGCACGCGGCTGAGCTCACGGTTCCACGCAGCATCGGCCGCCCTCCGCTCGGCATCGAAGTCCCAGGCGTGTCCCGCTTTGCCGAAGGCCTCGGCGTTGAGGTTCTCAAGGGCATTGTATTCCGACACGGGGCTGAGTGCGATGCGCACGAGCAGCGGTTCCTCCGAACTCAATACCTGAAGATGATAGACGGGTGAGGCACCACCGCTGAGCTTACTCTTCATCATCGACTGCTCGTAGAGACGCGACTTGTGATTGAGACGCATGACAAAGTAGCAGTGCTGCATGTCGGCCCATCCGTGGCTGATGCGATAGCCCACGTAGGTGTAGGGGTCAATTTGTGTGAGGCGTCCCCACATGACGCGGTCGCCCACACCATTCTCGAGGTCGACATACAGATGGCGGTGTGCGCCCTGGGGGTAAGTGATGCGGTAGAGAGCCGTGCGGTTGGTGGCGGTAATCTCTGTGCGGATACAGGAGGATGTGTCTGTCACGCTCCCTTCGGTGGGTAGCCACACGCTGTAGTAGCCTGGGCGCACCTCTTCTCGTTCATGGCTGTAGGGGGTGGCCAGCCCTTCGCGCGAGAGCAGAAGGTCTTTGACGGCAGGCATGATGGCCACGTCGCCGAGGTCGCTGCAGCCAGTGCCGCTGAGGTGTGTCTGTGCGAAACCGACGATCTTTGTGCCGCTCTCGTGGTAGCCGGAGCACCAGTCCCATCCCGTCTCCAGCTGTGTGGGACCGGCATTGACCATGCCGAACGGAACGTTCGCCCCTACGAAGACATGCCCGTGGTCGGCGCTGCCGATGCGCGGGTCGACGTAGGCGGTCAGGGAAGACGTGGTGCCTTGTGCGGAGAGCGTGGTGGCACAGGCGAATAAGAAGGAAAGCATGGTTTGCCGTTTCATAGGAATGAAAATTGATGTGGAGGAGATGAGGTTCATGAATCAGGGACAGCTGTTCCCCTTATTCTGCTGCAGGCGATAGCGTCTGCTGCTGTCGCAGTTCGACGTCTTTGTAATAGAACTTGAGGATCTGTTCGTAGGTGTAGCCTTGCTCGCCCATGACAGCAGCGCCAATCTGGCAAAGGCCGACGCCGTGTCCCCACCCGCGACCGTGCAGCACGAAACGTGCCGGTACGCCGTCGGCATCGACATCAAGGCGTTCCACGTCGAAGGCTGCACTCTTGAGGTGCGTGGACGAAAGGGTGCGGCGGATCTCCAACTCTTTGCCGATGGTGAAGGTGCGCTCGCTGCCCACCATGCGCAGGCGGACGATGCGATAGCCGGGACCCCGCTCCACGGGCACCAGATCTTTGATACGTCCGAGGTCCATCTTGAGGTGTTGCCGGATGAATCGCTGCAGCTCTTCCTGTGTCAGCGTGACCGTCCAGCGATAGAAGTCGGTGGTTTCGGCGTCGTAGTCGTTCAGCACTTGTTGGATGATGGCTTTGTCGGTGGTGTTGCAGAAGGGGTCTTCCACGCTCTCGAGGTAAGAGCGATGCTCGTTTTCCCAGCATGTCTCAAACGTCTCTGTGCGTCCGCCGCAGCATTTTGAGAAGCGCGTGTCACAGACATGTCCGTCGCTGACGAGCACTTGCCCGCGTGTCGCCTCAACGGCAGCCCGCACTTCCGGACGTGTGGCGCGGGTGATGCCCTGATAGCGCTGGCAATGATCGTCGGCACAGACGTCGAAGATGGTATGGTCTTCGCGGTCGTGCCAGCGAAGAAGCTCGGTGTCTGTCTTGGAGAACGCGAAGAACCCATGCCCGCTTTGGCTGAGCCGTTTGCGCTTCTCTATCTGTGCATAGAGCCAGCTGCGGCTGATGACCGCTGATGCTTTCAGGAACTCCATCGAGCAGGCTGCGTTCATCTCACTGCTGATGACGCTTTGCAGGTAAAGCTCAATGTCGATGTCGTTGATACACACGATGCTGTCCTCGTCCACGACCAGCCGTAATGCGCCTCGGAACGTCTGTGCTTCTCGGCGCTCCCAGTGAAAGTCTTTGCCGATGACTACGTCTTCCATCGTGAAGCTTGAGCCGTCGTCGTTGGGCGTGAAGGTGAGTTGGCGATAGACTTGTCCGTTCCAGAGCAAGCCGCCATTGCTGTAAACTACTTCTTGCTTCCCTTCGAGTGTCGTCCCCTTGGCGGTATAGCTGCCGTGTAGGGTGAAGCGGACGGCTTCGGCAGAGAGCAGGCCGACGGAAAGAGATTTGCTCCCGCCTCCTCCCTTTTGTGATGGGAGAGGTTGTGCATCGACAAGATCATTCTTGAAAGAAGCCTCTCCGCCCTGTCGGGAAGCATCGGTGCTGGGGCTTTTATCGGTCACTTTCTCAATCACTTCCTGCAGTTCTTCCTCCGTCATCGTGACTTCCTGCAAGATGCTGACAGCCCATTCGGGTGTAATCTTCTTGAAGTCCTCTTCGCGGGGTGTGATGATGAGGCCTCCCATATCCAAAGCTCCGGGGCTGACCATGAGGGAACCATCGTTGTAGCAGTCGGGGCGATGTTTCTTCCTGGGGAAAATGAGTGTTACTATTTCGTCGCTTCGACTTTCGTCGCCTCGCTGTCGCCAACAAATGATATTGATGCGAGGCTCACTCTCGCCTTCGTTGACAGGCAGCGCTTCGTAAAGGCGCATACACAGCAGGCTGTCGGTCTCTTCGGGCAGAGAACGGATGACGAAGACGGGGCAGACGTAGTTCTTCAGCAGGAAAAGACCGCAGCGCTGGCTGGTGTTGCCACGGTCGGCCATCTCTTGAGTCTCGCTGCCTGTCAGCGGATAAAGCTTCTCGAGCTGGTTCTCAAAGATGCTCCAGTCGCGCTCGATAGGCACGGTGCCGCGCGAACCCGCCTGTAGATGCATGTGGTCCGGGCAGGACGCTCCGCAGAGAGGACCATTGTAGAAAACGATATGGTGCGGCATCGTCCACGCCAAGTGACGTATCGTCCCAAAGTGTTCCCAGATATTCTGAGGCTTATGACGTCGTGTCGGGATGGTGAAGTGCCGGGGCAGGATGGGGAAGGGGTTGACCAGCACTTGATAGTGATGCTCAATCATCAGCGCGTGTTGCTCGGGCGGACGGTTCTCGTCGCAGAGGAAGCAGGGACGTGCCTTGATGCTGGCGGCATCGATATGTGCGGCTGTGGAGACCATTCGGGCAGGGTTCCATTGAGCCGTGAGGCTGATGTCCGCGGTTGTATTGTCAGACGGTGAGCCGGAGGGCGTCAGTGGGAGAGCTTTCTGCTGAACTTGTGTCTGGAGGTCAATGTAGCGCGCGCGTGCGTCTGGCCAGTCGTTAAGTTCCTGTTCGAAAAAAGCCTCTACCTCTTCTTCCGTTACCTCGCGTCGCCATTGACGGTTCAAGGCTTGTCGGGCCAAGACCTCGGACGTGCGCAGTTGGTCCTTGTAGAGGTTGTTACGGTTCACTTTTTCCAGTGACAGGGCGGCATCGCTGTTGCCCTCCCAGCGTCGGCACAGGTAAAGCTCGTCAAAGATGCGTCCGATGCGATAGCGACGCCCTATCATCAGCCCGAGCGCATAGTCCTCGCCATAGCTGGTGTTCGGGATCTGAATCTCGCGAAGGACAGGGGTGAAGAAAGCGCGTGGCGCGCCCAGTCCGTTGATTCGTAGGGCATTGTTGCGCCCATTCTGCGGCGTCCATTCACGGTGGTCGATGAGTCCGGGCGGTAGCGTTTCGAGCTGGAAGTTCGTCATCCGATACGAACCGATGACCATGGCTGCGCGCTGATCGCGAAACGCATCCACGATACGCTGCAGCGTGTCTGTGCCACTATAGAGGTCATCAGAGTCGAGTTGTACGACAAAGCGGCCGCACTGGGGATGGTGAACAGCCATGTTCCAGCAACCACCGATGCCGAGGTCATCCCTTTCGGGTATGATATGATAGATCATCTCGGTTCTTTCTTCCCGCATCTTTTCTATCGCTTCGCTGGTGCCGTCGTCGCTGTGGTTATCCACTACCATAAGGTTAAAGGGGAATGTGGTTTCCTGCTTGACTACGCTACGGATGGCATCTTCAATCGTGCGCACACGGTTGCGAACAGGAATGACGACGGTCGCCTCGACGGGAAACTGCTCCGTGTCGAACTTGATCTCGTCGAACTCATCGGGCGCCAACAGCGCACCAATGGCTTTCAGATGGCGTGTGCAGGCTCGCTCCATCTCAAGCTGCCGCGCACGGTTGCGAGGGTCAACGTAGTCGAACTGTTTCTCGCCTGAGAGACGTGTGTCTGTCTCAACCTCGGTGTAGAGCGGCTCGGAGAGATGTACGGGCAGCATTCGACGTGAAAGGAACAGGCGAAGGTCATACAGACCGGCATACTGGTATTCACGCAGTCGTTCTTGAGCGAAGTACTCATGCACGTCAGCCGTGCGCAGCAGAAGCAGGGAACCAAAGTCGAAATCGTCACGGACAGATCCCAGCTGGTAGTCGATGAGGGGACGGGGCTGCACATCCCCTGAGGGTAGCTTCAGACGATGGTCGGCATAGACCAATGATGCACCGGTGTCCTCGGCAACAGTGAGGAGACGCGTCAGCGCATGGTATCCCAAAGTAAGTTCGAAACGTTTTGTATATAATAATATATAAGGTGTAGTTGTCAGCTCTGACATGTGGCGTAAAGCACGCGTCTGGAACGGATTCTCGATGAGAAAGACGTCTGCGATATGCTCGTCACTGCGCAGCGCAGAAATCGTTTCTTGCCCTTCTTGAGTCGATGTGAAGGGAACAAAGCAGCTTATTTTTTGCATTAGTGATTGTTTTTTCTTAAAATTATGCCACAAAGATACGCATTATTTCAACTTTTCGTACTATCTTTGCACCAAAATCAGAAACTTTTTTCAAAACTAACGCTATTCTATCATGAAGAAACTCCTTTTTTTCGTGTCCGCGTGCTGCCTCACATTGTCAGCCGTGGCTCAATCACTCTCTGTGACCGATAAGGATTGGCATTGGGAGAAAGGTACCATCGTCATCAATACTCCTCAGCGTCCGGCTGGACAGACTGACGTACTGCAGCTGACAGCTCCGAAGTTGGAGACCGTGCGTGTCGCTTTCGTCGGCCTTGGTATGCGCGGCCCGGGAGCTGTGGCACGTTTTACCTATATTCCAGGTGTGCAGATTGTTGCTCTATGCGACTACGAGGCCGTGCGTGCCGAGGCTTGCCAGAAATATCTGCGCGAAGCAGGACTTCCGCCTGCTGCCATCTACAGTGGCGCTAAGGGATATGAAGAAGTTTGCAAGCGTCCGGATGTCGATCTCGTCTATGTGGCTACCGACTGGGATCACCATTTCCCCGTTGCCAAGTGTGCCCTGGAGAACGGAAAGCACACGGCTATTGAAGTGCCTTCTGCCATGAACCTTGCACAGTGCTGGGAACTCGTCGAACTCAGTGAGCGTACCCGTAAGCATTGCATGATTCTTGAGAACTGTTGCTATGACTGGTACGAGCTGAACGCACTGAACATGGCGCAGAACGGCGTCTTCGGCGAAATACTGAGAGGCGAAGGAGCTTATATCCACAACCTGGATGACTTTTGGGATTACTACTGGAAGAACCCCGAGGACAATAGCGGCCTGGGATGGCGTATGAAGTATAACCGCGACAACCGTGGTGACGTCTATGCTACTCACGGACTGGGTCCCGTGGCTTTAGCCATGAACATCCATCGCGGTGACCGCTTTACGACGCTTGTTGCCATGGACACCAAGAGTGTACATGGTAAAGAGTATGTGGAGAAGAAAACGGGGCGCCCCTGTGAGAACTTCCGCAATGGCGACCAGACAACGACTCTCATGCGTACCGCCGAAGGAAAAGTAATCGAGATTCAGCACAACGTGATGAATCCGCAGCCGTACAACCGTCTTTTCAAACTCACAGGTACCAAGGGATATGCCACCAAATACCCCGAACCCCACTTCGCACTTGATAAGAGCCAGCTTACTGCCAGCGGCGTTGCTCCGAAGGTCGATGACCTCAGCAGTCACGGTTTTCTGCCCCCAGCCGAGCACAATGAACTGTGGAACAAGTACACTCATCCTATCATCAAGAAGTACGGTGAGATGGCACAAAAGGTGGGTGGCCACGGCGGAATGGATTTCTTCATGGACGCCCGTCTGGTGTACTGCCTTCAGAATGGTCTGCCTCTCGATATGGACGTTTACGACCTCGCTGAATGGTGCTGTCTGGCAGAACTGGGCACACTCTCCATGGACAACAATTGTGCCAGCGTAGCCTTCCCTGACTTTACGCGTGGCGCATGGAACAAGGTGCATGGCTTCCAGTTTGCATGGGCAAAGCCCGATGCAGAGTCAGCTGCAGAGGCTGCTGCTGTGGCCAGCACAAAGGCACAGAAAGAACTCTGTGCGAAGAAAAAACTTTGGGAGAAATACGATAAGGATAAGGTTAAACAGTCAAAAAAGATTATCCGTAAGAAGAAATAAAGCCTTTTGGCACACTTTTTGCTCTCAACTCAGTAGGGCGTGGCAACCGCCACGCCCTACTTTGATAAAAACTCAGAAACTCAGAAAACAATGAAGGACTACATCGAGATTCAAAACAATTATGATCGCGGCGAATACGCCCCTTCGACCACCTCGGCAACAGGCGTTTCTGCCTTTTCCGGTATCATGAGTCGTGTTTACCTATGGATGACTGTGGCTTTGCTGCTTACAGCCGGTACGGCCTTTCTGACCCTTAGCAGCCCTGCACTGCTACAGCTTATCTATGGCAATGCCGCTGCCGTTTGGATACTTTTTGCAGCCGAACTCATCCTTGTCATCTCGCTTTCCACAGCCATCAACCGCCTGTCGCCCACTACGGCCACGATGCTCTTCCTGGCTTATGCGGCCGTAAATGGCTTCACGCTCTCCAGCATTTTCTTCGTCTATTCTATGGGGACTATTACCCAAGCCTTTGCCGCCAGCGGACTGACTTTTGGCGCGATGAGCCTGGTAGGAGCGACGACGAAGCGAGACCTCTCTGGCTTGGGCGGCATCCTCTTCATGGCGCTCATCGGCCTCATCATCGCGAGTGTAATCAATATCTTCTGGGCAAACTCCACGATGGATGCCATCATTACTTATGTCGGCGTCTTCATCTTCGTCGGACTAACGGCCTATGATACCCAAAAGATTAAGCAGATGTCTGCGGCTGTAGAGCAGGGTTCTGTCATGGGGTATACCGATGCTGCCGCACCGCGACGTATTGCCATCCTCGGTGCCCTCACCCTCTATCTTGACTTCATTAACCTCTTCCTTTACATCTTGCGTCTGTTTGGTCGGGGCAGAGACTGATGTCGTCACATTACTGCCATTTTGGCATTAAAAAAGCTGAAACGTTTGGCCGTCTGCGGCTTTATTTGTACCTTTGCGCTCGAAATAAATATAAATAAGGTACGCGCACGATGGAAAAAACGTCCAGAATCCCCCTTTTGGGCATGGCGCCCGACGATATTAAGACTGTGGCTGCAGAAGCAGGATTGCCTGCTTTTGCAGCCAAACAGTTGTTGCAATGGGTCTATCAGAAGGGCGTGGCAACGATTGATGAAATGACCAACCTCAGCAAGCAGGCTCGTGAGCGCCTGAGTGAGCGTTATGAGGTTGGCTTGGTCTCTCCGTTGGCAGAACAGCATAGCGCAGATGGTACGGCGAAGTATCTTTTTCCCACGCGCGATGGTCATCATGTAGAGACCGTCTTTATACCCGATGACGACCGTGGTACGGTCTGTGTCAGTTGTCAGGTGGGCTGTAAGATGGCGTGCCGTTTCTGCATGACGGGACGTCAGGGCTTTCAGGGTCAGCTCACGGTGACCGATATCCTCAATCAGATTTATGCACTACCTGAGCGTGACCGCCTGACCAATATCGTTTTCATGGGACAGGGCGAACCGCTTGATAACCTCGATGCAGTGCTCGCTGCGACACAGTTCCTGATGGCCGACTATGGTTGGGCATGGAGCCCTCGGCGTATCACCGTTTCTACTTCTGGCTTACGCAAGGGCTTGAAGCGGTTCTTGGATGAGAGCCCGTGCCACTTGGCCATCAGTCTCCATAACCCCTTCCCCGAAGAACGTGCGGCTTTGATGCCTGCCGAGAAAAGCTATCCCTTAGCTGAACAGCTGGAACTTCTTCGTGAGTACGACTGGACGGGACAGCGACGCCTTTCCTTCGAATACATCGTCTTCGGCGGCCTGAACGATTCCAATCGTTATGCCCGTGAATTGGCGCGTCTGCTGCAAGGGTTAGAGTGCCGCGTCAATCTTATCCGCTGGCATGTTTTACCCGAAGACGATGCATTGGCCGCCTCTTCCTCGATGCCGCTGGCTGAAGCCGATGCCACGAGGATGGCTGCTTTCAGAGACTACCTGACTCACCGTGGCGTGCGCTGTACGATTCGTGCTTCGCGAGGTCAGGACATTGACGCTGCTTGTGGTCTTCTCAACACTAAAAACAAGTGAATCATGAAAAAGAGTCTGCCTTTTCTGCTCCTGTTTATCTTTTTGCTCACTTCCTGCAAGAAAGAGTTTGTGATGCCTCGTGCCAGTGGACGTCCTTATGAGGTAATGGTCGTCATGACAGATCAGGACTGGCAAGCCAAGCAGGGGCGTGCCCTTTTTACAGTGCTTGACACCGACATTCCTGGACTGCCGCAGCCGGAACGCTCGTTTCACATATCGCAGGTTGAGCCCAAACATTTCGACCAAATCCTGAATATTTTCAGGAATATTATCATGGTGGATATCAACAGCCAGATTTACACCAAGACCTCAATGAAGTTCAAGCGTGATAAATATTCCATCGGGCAGATCATCTTGACCATTCAAAGTCCGAGTGCCGATGCCTTTGCGGATTTCTGCTTCGAGCATGGGCCGGAGATCATCGACTTCCTGACGAAAATGGAAATGAATCGTCTCGTCAAAGAACTGAAGGACAAGTACTCCAAAGTAACGGCACAGCTGGCTAAGGAACTCTTCGGCTGCGAACTTCATGCTCCCGATGAGATTAAGAGCTACAAGCGTGGTCAGGATTTCTTCTGGACCTCCAGCAATGGCGCCTCGGCGCTGGTGAACATTTGTATGTACAGCTATCCCTACGAGGGTCCTGAGACTTTCAACAAGCAGTATGTGCTTCACAAGCGCGACAGCGTCATGGCGGTAAACATCCCTGGCACCTTGCCCACGATGCACATGGCCACCGATACGCTCTGTACGATGGTGAAGCCCATCGTCGTCCACAATCAGTATGCCCTTGAGGCCCGCGGGCTGTGGTACATGGAGAACGACGGGATGGGCGGGCCTTTTGTCAGTCATTCTCGGGTCGACACGACCCGCAACCTTGTCATCGTCGTGGAGGGCTTCGTCTTTGCTCCTGAGAAAATGAAGCGTGGTCTGATGCGTCGCTTGGAAGGATCGCTTTACACCCTCAATCTTCCTGACGAACAGACGCTTCCTATTGTGACTACACTGGAGGAGGTCGCTGTCACACCTGAGGAGCAGCGGGAAGCACGGCGGTCGAAATAAGTCCGCAGAAATAGCAACAAACATTTAGATAATCACCCTTTTACCACAAAGACTTAATGGATAAGATAAAAGTAGGTATCACCCATGGTGACCCAAATGGCGTCGGATACGAGATTATATTTAAGACCTTTGAAGACCCTGCGATGTTGGAGTTGTGCACTCCGATTGTCTATGGCTCTCCCAAAATAGCCAGCTATCATCGCAAGACGATGGACCTGCAGACGAACTTCACCACGATAACCAACGCTGGCGATGCGCGAGAAGGTTCGCTCAACCTCATCCATACCACTGCTGATGAGGTGAAAATTGATTTGGGGCAGGCCACAGAAGAAGCTGGAAGAGCCGCTTTTGCCGCGTTGGAGCGTGCTGTAAACGATTGGCGCGAAGGGCTTATAGATGTACTCGTCACGGCACCCATCAATAAGAATAGTATTCAAGGTGACAAGTTCCATTTTCCAGGTCATACAGAGTACTTGCAAGACCGAGTGGGCAAGGAGGGCCAGCAGGCCCTGATGCTCTTGATGAACGATCAGGTTCGTGTCGCCCTTGTCACTACACATCTTCCTATCAGTAAAGTTGCCCAGGCCATTACGGAAGACGCTATCCTTGGCAAGTTACGTCAGCTGGAGCACTCGCTCTCGCGTGACTTCCTTATTTCTCATCCACGTATCGCTGTGCTTGCGCTGAATCCTCATGCGGGTGATGGTGGCGTGTTGGGTAAGGAAGAGATGGAGGTGATACAGCCCTCTATTGCCAAAGCCAATGAAGAAGGCATCACGGCCTATGGCCCGTTCGCGGCAGACGGTTTCTTCGGCACGCGCGCCTACGAGCACTATGATGGTGTATTGGCGATGTATCACGACCAAGGGCTTGCTCCCTTTAAGTTGATAGCTATGGAGAATGGTGTGAACTACACTGCTGGTCTTGATCTTATCCGTACGAGTCCTGATCACGGCACGGCCTATGACATTGCAGGAAAAGGCGTTGCTGATGAAGGTTCTTTCCGACAGGCTATCTATACTGCTATCGACGTGTTTCGTAATCGTGCCGCTTGGGACGAGGCTCGGCAGAATCCCTTGCCGAAGCTTTATGTGGACAAGCGTGATAAAGCAGAACGAGGATAAATTATGGATTCGAAAGAACTTCAGCGAATCAAGGCCCGGTACGGCATCGTCGGCAACTGCGAAGCACTCAACCACGCGCTTGACACGGCTTTGCAGGTGGCCAACACCGATCTCTCTGTGCTCATCACAGGCGAGAGTGGCGTCGGTAAGGAGATTCTGCCTCGGCTGATTCATGACAATAGCCTTCGGCGGACTCGCAAATACTTTGCCATCAACTGTGGCTCTATACCAGAAGGGACGATCGACAGCGAGCTGTTCGGCCATGAGAAAGGAGCCTTTACGGGCGCTATCGGCGAGCACGCAGGCTACTTCGGCGTTGCCGATGGTGGTACGCTGTTTCTGGATGAGGTGGGCGAACTCCCCATCAGCACCCAGGCACGATTGCTTCGCGTCTTGGAAACAGGCGAATATATCCGTGTCGGAGCCAGCGAGGTGCGCAAGACGAACGTGCGCATCGTGGCTGCCACCAATGTGAATATCCAGAATGCCATTCGCGACGGCAAGTTCCGTGAGGACCTTTTTTTCCGTCTCAGCACGATTCCTATCAAGATGCCGCCGCTGCGTGAGCGTGGAGCAGACATCATATTGCTGTTCAAGAAGTTCGCTATGGAGGTGGCTGCCAAGTATCAGATGCCGCAGTACCTCACGCTGACGCCAGAGGCAGAGGAAGTGATGAAACGCTACAAGTGGCCTGGTAACATCCGTCAGCTGAAGAATCTCACCGAGCAACTGTCCATCTTGCTTCGCGACACCCGCATCGTCACCCCTGAGATTCTTTCCGAGTATGAGATATGGCCCACAATAGAGGAGCAGGGCGGATTGGTGCGTGTGGGGCACGCTTCTTCCGAGCAACATTCCTATGCTTCGGAGCGCGAGATGCTCTTTCAGATGATGAACGCGATGCACAATGAGATTAATAGCTTGAAGCAACAACTGGCAACCATTCAGCAGAATGCTCCTGTCGATTTAAGTTTTGCCCCTCCGTCAGCTCCGTCAATGCCGGCACATCACACTCCCTCCGATGCTGCCCCCGATGCCACGCCCTATGCTGAAGAGTATGTCGAGGAGTCCCTGTCTATTGATGAACAGGAAAAACGCCTCATTATAAAAGCCTTGGAGAAAAACCATGGTCGCAGGAAGAAAGCTGCAGAAGAGCTGCATATCAGCGAACGTACCCTGTACCGTAAGATAAAGGAGTACGGGCTGGAGGAAGAGTAAGATTAAAGCAACGCGACTAAAGAGAAAACAGATATTTATGATGTCTTATATCCATAGCATCCTCCGTCAGGGGTGGGGTAGTGCGGCAAAAGTGCAGCTTCGTTCTTCGCTGTGCGTATGCTCGTTGTTGGCCCTTGTCCTCTCCTCTTGTGCTATTTCATACAAGTTCAATGGTGCCAGCATCGACTATATGACCACTAAAACCATTCAGATTGATCCTTTCCCCATTCGTTCCACCTACGTCTGGGCGCCGATGCAAGCCATTTTTAATAATAAACTGACAGATATCTTCGCTCAGCAGACGAAGCTGAAACAGGTCAAGCGGGGCGGCGACCTCATCATCGCAGGTGAGATCACTGGTTTCGACCAGTTCAACAAAGGTGTCGGCCGTGATGGCTATAGCTCGCAAGTGCAGCTGAAGATGACGGTCAATGTCCGTTTTACCAACACGAAGAAGCACAGCGAAGATTTCGAACGCCAATTCTCTGCCACATCGGAGTACGATGCCACGCAGCAGCTCATCAATGTGCAGGAAGAGCTGGTCACACAGATGACCAAGGACATTACCGAACAGATATTCAATGCTACAGTAGCCAACTGGTAATCCTACGACTATGCAATCAATAACGACTTACATACAGAACCCCGACCTCCTCGACACCCTTGCCACAGACGAGCTGAGGATGATTGTGGATCGTTATCCTGTCTTTCAGGCCGCTCGGTTGCTTTATCTCCGCGGACTTTATCTTCATCAGGATGAGCGCTTCGGTGACGAGTTGCGTAAGGCGGCCCTGTATGTCCCCGACCGCCGTCAACTCTTTGAGTTGATAGAGGGGGAGAAATTCCGCATCACCTCTCAGAGTGACACCGCCGTTCCTACGACTCCTCAGGATACGTCGGCAGACCGCACGCAGACGCTCATCTCGTCGTTCCTCGCTGCTCGCCCCGACGCCTCCTCCCGACAGACGCGCCGCAGCAAGGCCGTGGATGCCGGTGTGGATTATATGGCTTATCTCATGCAGCAGGAAGAGGAAGAGATGCTCCCTCTGCCCCCCGTTCAGCCTCAGCCCCTTCCTTCATCTGCAGAGGAGAACGAACAGCCGGCATCCCAGCCGGAGACCTTGCCGGAAGACACCCCTTCGCAGGACACCAATCAGCTTCCTGCTGAAGACGACCGTCAGTCCGATAATGAACTCTCTGATGTCCTTTTCACCGAGACTTTGGCCCGGATTTACATAAAACAAGGCAAATATAACAAGGCAATTGAAATTATTCGGCGATTAAGTTTGAATTTTCCGAAAAAAAACCGTTACTTTGCAGACCAAATCCGATTTCTTGAGAAATTAATCATCAACGAACGGAACCAAAACGGCAATAATAACAATAATTAAATAACAAACAAATGTACACATTACTCGTAATTCTCGTCGTCATTGCATCCATCTTCATGTGCCTCGTCGTGCTCGTTCAAGAGTCCAAGGGAGGCGGTCTGGCCAGCGGCTTTGCCAGCGGTAATCAGGTGATGGGTGTCCGCAAGACGACCGATGTCATTGAGAAACTCACATGGGGCTTGGCTGCAGCGATGGTTGTCTGCAGTGTCCTGTCGGTCTACTTCATCCCCTCGGTGTCCAGCGACACCTCTGTCATGGAAGGCATCGCCACCGAACAGCAGACCACAGCACCCACCAATCTGCCTGGCATCCCTGTCAGTGACGTCACAGAGGCTCCTGCCGCCGATGCTCCTGCCAGCGACGCTCCTGCCAACTAACATCCTTTTCACCTATGCGCTTCATGCTCAGTAACTGGACAAAGACTCTTGCTGCGGCGATTGCATTGGCTATGACAGCGCTGACCTCGCAGGCCAGCGCTTTCCTTTTAACGCCATCGGAGAAAGTCTTCGTAGGCCTCGACGGGAAGGAGCAGCCGGTAGTCTTCACCGCATTGAATCTCATGCGCGACGATTTCAAACGCGTCCTTGGCACCACCGTGCAAGTGCGCGAGAAAGGCGCTCGCATCATCGTTGGAACCTACAAAGGTGCAGGCGACCATCTGCTTCGCCAGACGGGGCTTGACCTCTCATGGCTCGATGACAAGTCGCAGGCTTTCCAGCTGGCCGTCGATGCACAGGGACGTCTGGTTGTGGCCGGTAGCGACGGCTATGGCACGGCCTATGGCCTCGTCGAAGTGACACGTCTGCTGGGCGTGTCGCCGTGGGAGTGGTGGGCCGATGTGGAGACCCCGACACGTGAGGAGTTCTCCCTGCCTGAAGACTTTCAGGACCGTCAGGCACCGGACGTCACCTATCGTGGCATCTTCATCAACGACGAAGACTGGGGCCTGCTGCCCTGGGCCACCTATACCTATGAGCCCAACGACCAGCATGCCATCGGTCCGCAGACCACACAGCGCATCTTCGAGCTGATGCTGCGTCTGCGCATGAACCTTTACTGGCCGCCCATGCACGAGTGCACGAAGCCATTCTTCCTGACGCCTGGCTGTCGTGAATTGGCTGCCAAGTACGGCATTTCCATTGGCACCAGCCATTGCGAGCCTATGGCCTGCAATGCTGCCGGCGAATGGGCCTTGCGCGGAAAGGGCGACTATAACTATGTCAAGAACCGCAAGGCCGTCCTCGAGTTCTGGACCGAACGTGTCCGCCAGACAGCGCGTCAGCCGATGGTGTACACTCTCGGAATGCGAGGTTTGCACGACGGCGCCATGCAAGGCGTCAAGAGTGTGGAGGACCACAAGAAGCAGCTCACGAAGATCTTCGAGGCACAACGCAAGATTCTTAAGGAGCAGCTGAACAGGCCCTTATGGAATATTCCGCAGGTCTTCATCCCCTATAAGGAAGTCCTCGATGCCTATAACGCCGGCCTTGAGGTTCCCGACGACGTCACACTGCTGTGGTGCGACGACAACTACGGCTACATCCGCCATTTCCCCACCGAGGCCGAGCGCAAGCGTCTCGGCGGCAATGGCGTCTACTACCACGTTTCTTACTGGGGACGTCCCCACGACTACCTGTGGCTGGCCACGGCCAGTCCGTTCCTCATGTACCAGCAGTTTTACGAGGCCTATTACCACGGCGCCAACCGTATGTGGGTGCTTAACGTGGGCGACATCAAGCCTGCAGAGTACCAGGTGCAGCTCTTCTCCGACATGGCGTGGAGCATAGACAGCGTGAAGGCCCTCACCGTGGGGCGTCATCTGGAAGAGTTCTTTGCCCGCAACGTGGGGCGCGACGTGGCACGCCTGCTTTCGGTCTACATGAAGGAGCACTACCAGCTCTCGTTCCAGATGAAGCCCGAGCACCTGGCAGGCACGCGCGTGGAAGAACCCAAGGATAGTCCTGTCGACTGGTCCTCCGTCCGCGATCTGCCTTGGAGCGAGCGGAAGATACGCCATCGTCTGGGGCGTTACGACCTGATGCGTCGCAATCTGGAGTGGGTGGCCGATTCTGTCCGGCGTACACATCCCTTGCGTTACGACGCTTTCTTTGAGCTGGTCGAGTACCCCATCATGGCCACCATCGCCCAGAACGAGAAGTATCTGCTGGCACAGCTGGCGCGCCACGGGCGTGCATGGCTGCAGGCCGAGGATGTGGCTGCCACCTGGCAGCGCAGCGACCTGGCACACAATCGTGTTCAGGAACTGACTCTTCAGTACAATGCCCTGAAGGGCGGCAAGTGGCAGGGCATCATGAGCAGCAATCCGCGCGGCCTCCCCGTCTTCCAGCCCGTACCCCATACGCAGGTCGACACGCCGCTGCCGGCCGAGCCCGACTATGTTGCCACCTTCTACGGTGCCAGCTACCATGGCGCTTCCTTCTCTGGAAAAGCCATCCTCGACCCAGTACTCGGCCTCGGCGCCAGCATCCGGGCGATGCCTCTGCCGAAAGGCTGCGACCTGACCTATCGCTTCTCCCATCAGTTCGCCAGTGCAGACCACGCACAGCTCGTGCTTCACATGCTGCCCACCCATCCCATTGAGGCGCAGCAGCGCATTGCCGTCAGCCTCGATGGCGGTCTGCCGGTGACGCTCACCTACCGCACTGAGGGCCGCAGCGAAGAGTGGAAGCAGAATGTACTCCGTGGCTATGCCATCATCGAGACCTCCCTGCCCGTGAGCACTTCCACCGACGAGCACACCATTCAGGTCACCGCCCTCGACGACGGAGTCGTCATCGACGAACTCTTCGTGCGCCCCTGACCCTCAAATGCCAATTCCTAAATCATTAAATCCTCATATACCACAGTGTTTGAAAATTTATCTGAACGCCTCGAACGGTCCTTCAAGATCCTGAAGGGCGAAGGCAAGATCACAGAAATCAACGTCGCCGAGACGCTGAAGGACGTACGCCGTGCGCTCCTCGATGCCGACGTGAACTATAAGGTGGCCAAGCAGTTCACCGATACTGTCAAGCAGAAAGCCCTCGGGCAGAACGTCCTCACCGCTGTCAAGCCGCAGCAGATGATGGTCAAGATTGTCCACGATGAGCTGGCTCTGCTCATGGGCGGCGAGACGTCCGAGCTGCAGCTCAAGGGCCATCCCGCCGTCATCCTCATGGCGGGCCTGAACGGTGCCGGTAAGACCACCTTCGCAGGCAAACTCGCCAACATGCTGAAGAACAAGCAGCAGCGCCGCCCTCTGCTGGCCGCATGCGACGTCTATCGTCCTGCTGCCGTAGAGCAGTTGCGCGTGCTGGCAGAGCAAATCGGAGTACCCATCTACATGGAACCCGATTCGCAGGACCCTGTGCAGATCGCTCTCCATGCCATTCATGAGGCTAAGGCCAAGGGACACGACACCGTCATCGTCGATACCGCCGGCCGTCTGGCCATCGACGAGAAGCTCATGCAGGAGATTGCCGCCATCAAGCAGGCCATCGATCCCGACGAGACGCTCTTCGTCGTCGATGCCATGACAGGTCAGGATGCCGTGAACACCGCCAAGGAGTTCAACGACCGTCTCGACTACACCGGTGTTGTCCTCACCAAGCTCGACGGTGACACCCGTGGCGGTGCCGCCCTCTCCATCCGTACCGTCGTCGACAAGCCCATCAAGTTCGTGGGCACGGGCGAGAAAATGGAGGCCATCGACCCCTTCCATCCCGCACGTATGGCCGACCGTATCCTCGGCATGGGCGACATTGTCAGCCTCGTGGAGCGCGCACAGGAGCAGTACGACGAAGAGGAAGCACGACGTCTGCAGAAGAAGATACAGAAGAATCAGTTCGACTTCAACGACTTCTACAGCCAGATCCAGCAAATCAAGAAGATGGGCAACATCAAGGATCTCGCTTCGATGATTCCCGGCGTGGGCAAGGCTCTCAAGGATATTGATATCGACGACGACGCCTTCAAGGGCATCGAGGCCATTATCCTCAGCATGACTCCCAAGGAACGCACCCACCCTGAATTGCTCAACACCAGTCGCCGGCAGCGCATCGCCAAAGGCTCCGGCACCGACATCGCTGCCGTCAACCGCCTCATCAAGCAGTTCGATCAGACGCGCAAGATGATGAAAATGGTCACCGACCCCAAGATGGCTCAGATGATGGCCAGGATGCCGAGAAGGTAGAGGAGACTCTCCCACGCCCTCCCTATAAGGGAGGAAACGGTAACCGAACAAGATTATTTATCAAAAACATAAGCACTATGAGCGAACAACAATCCTCAAAGGTAATTGCTCCCTCCCCTGTAGGGAGGGCGGAGGGAGAGTCTGGGACTTTTTCGTTAATCGACGGCAAGGCTACCGCAGCCACTATCAAGGCCGAAATCAAGCAGGAAGTGGAGCGCATCGTTGCCGCTGGCGGCCGACGTCCCCACCTGGCAGCTATCCTCGTGGGACACGACGGCGGTTCCGAGACCTATGTAAATAATAAAGTACGCGCGTGCGAGGAGTGTGGCTTCCGCAGCACTCTTCTCCGTTTCGAGGCCGACATCACCGAAGCCGAGCTGCTCACCTGCGTGCAGCGTCTGAACGACGATGCCGACATCGATGGCTTCATCGTGCAACTGCCCCTGCCGCGGCACATCGACGAGCAGAAGGTTATCGAGGCCATCGACTACCGCAAGGACGTCGACGGATTCCATCCCATCAACGTCGGCCGCATGGCCATCGGTCTGCCCGCTTTCATCAGCGCCACGCCGAAGGGCATTCTGGAGCTGCTGCGCCGCTACGAAGTGCCCACGGCGGGTGCCAAGTGCGTCATCCTGGGGCGTTCCAACATTGTCGGTAAGCCTATGGCTCAGCTGATGATGCAACGCGGTGTCGACGCCACCGTCACGGTCTGCCACTCCCGCTCCAAGACCCTGAAGCAGGAATGCCGCGAGGCCGACATCCTCATCGCTGCCATCGGACAGCCTGCTTTCGTCACCGCCGACATGGTCAAGCCTGGCGCTGTCGTCATCGACGTGGGTACCACACGCGTCCCGGATGCCACACGTCCGCGAGGCTTCCGCCTGCAGGGCGACGTCGACTTCCAGGCCGTGGCACCCCTCGCTGCCAAGATCACTCCCGTGCCCGGAGGCGTCGGACCCATGACCATCTGTATGCTCATGCAGAACACCCTCGCCGCAGCACGCCACGAGTACTACGACTGACCGCAGCATTTTGCGCGCGTAAGAAACAGGAGCATCCCCGGAGAAGAGCCGGGGATGCTCCTTTGGTATTGGAGATGTCAGGGAGAGAGCCACTTCAATCCCAGTCGGTCATTAGAATAGCGGTGAGAATAGCTTCAGTTTTGAGCAGTGTTTTCGCTTATCACCGCAATAAATAATGAAAACCATTGTCGATAGCCTATATATTGGTCTAATGGCCGATTGGGCTTCACGGAAGTCTCATCCTCGGTTTTGTGCGACAGGAAATGCCGCCTGCGTGCGTCGGTTTTGTCTGCTGAGCCAGGCGCTGGAGGGAGAGTCGTCAAGGGGTGGGGTTTGTTCCATCACGATGGAACGATGGTTCCATCACGATGGAATGATGGTTCCATCACGATGGAACAAACTCAAGTGTTAGGCGTGGCGCATAAAAGTGTTGGGCGTGGCGAGCAAAAGGGTAGGGTGTTCGCGCTGTTTCGCTCCTTCAGTTCAAGGAAAAAACTGTTCCCCAAAAACAGAGGCTGCCCTCGCTGCAATGGTGATGACTCATAGGGAATCATACAGTGAGCGTAACCTCTGTCCTGTCATTCTCTGCTTTCTCATCCCCGCCGGGGAATGACAGGGGGCTTCATGTTGCCCGCGTGGCTTCTTCAGCCCAAAGCAAAAAACGACTCAAGACAGAGGCTACGCTCGCTGCAATCCTGTGACCGCTTCCCTCTATAGACGGCGGCAGTTCCGTTCCTGTCCTACAGGTGTAGGACGGTCTTTCCGGAAAGATTGCGTCAGTTCAGCGGAATCTCCGGATGCTGCACGGCGAGGGGCAGGTCTTTCTGCGAGAGGTAGAACATGTAGAGGATGACAGGTTCTTTGCCGCGGTTCTCGCCGTGGTGCACGGTGCCTACCATCTCTACGACGGCTTCGCCCTGATGGACTACTTTTTCCCTGCCGTCGAGACCGATGATGGTGAGCTCGCCCTGTACGAGTATGCCGTAGTTCATGACGGGATGGTGGTGCCATCCGAGTTTCTTGCCGGCGGGGAAGACGTATTTCACGGCTACCAGTTCGGGCCGTCCCTGCAGGTAGTCGGGCAGCTCTACGCCATCCCAGCTCTGGCTGGTGCGTATCAGTTCTTCGGACTGCACCTGCTGTACTTCAGGCTGTTGGTCGTTGGTAGAAGACCTCTTGCAGGAGGTGGTCAGGCAGAGGCCGCAGAGGCTTAGGGTGGCGGCGAGCACCCGCAATGCGTTTCGTTTCATAATTGTCAGAGATGTTATGTTCGACATTTTCTGGATTGTTCCGACGAGGCAAAGGTATAAAGAATCCGCGAAAGGTGTTGTCATTTAGCCGGAAAAATGAAGTCTGGGGGAGAAAAAAACTATCTGTTAATCACTTCGCTGATGTCGGGCGCGTCGGGCTGCTGCTGCCAGCGACTCAAGAGTTGGCAGACGACCACGCCCTCGGCGTTGGTCAGGGAGTGCAGGTAGCTGCCGTCGTCGGTGCGCGACAGGCTGCAGGTGAGCGTGTCGTCGAGATAAGTCTCGTGCAACCAGTGGACGGTGAGCGACGTCAGCATCTGTGTGGCCAGCACCTCCTCGGGCATGGTCAGCAGGGCGATGCTGACGTAGCTGCGGTTGCTGACGTGAAAGTTGAAGTCGAGGTCCAGGCGTGTGGCCCGGTGCTGCATCTGCATGAGTGCAGGCTGCGGTTTGGGGAAGCGAACCTTCTTGTGGCTGGCGGTCATCAGTTCGGGCACTACGGTCAGGCGGTCGGCCAGGAAGTCGGTGGTCTCCAGGCGCTTGGTGTCGAGGTTAAGGATGTTCCATTGGCTGGTGCCGGAAGCTATCAGCATGTCGTTCTTCTCGTCGGCAAGCGGCAAAGCCGAGGGGGCTGCACGCAGGATGCGGAAGTCACAGTAGATGCGGAGCGACGTCAGCTCGCTCACCCACAGCTCCACGGTGAAGTCCTCGGACCAGAAGGTGACGGTGGGCTGGATGTCCATCTGCACCTCCGTGATGACCCACATGCGGCGCTGCCCGACGATATCGAAGGCGGCCAGGCGGTGGCGGGTCATCAGGCGGGCGAAGCTGTCCTGAAAGTACATCAGCAGTGCGTTGGGGGTCAGGCGGTACAGCGGCGTGATGTCCGATGCCGTCGATGTGTAGGTGTGTCTGTATTTTCCTTGAGTTATCATAGTGGTAGATTGATGTTGTTCATTGGGGGCCGGCGGTCTCGTCACGACAAGGACTTGAGTCCGATGATGGAGCCGATGAGGGTGGTGAGGAAGAACACGCGCCAGAAGGTGGCAGGCTCCTTGAAGACAAAGATGCCGACGAGCACGGCACCGACGGCACCGATGCCCGTCCACACGGGGTAGGCCGTGCCCAGCGGCAGCGTCTGCGTGGCCTTGGCCAGCAGCACTGCACTCAGTACATAGAAAAAGCCGAAGCACGACATCCATGTCCACCACAGAGTGCCGCTCGTGTCCTTTGTGTTGCCGAGACAGAAGGTGAAAGCCACCTCGCAGAGTCCTGCGAGAATCAAGATAATCCAGCTCATAGTTCGTATTGTGTCTTGCCTGTTCGAGGGCTGCAAGACTATCTCGGCGACTCCTTCTAAGGCGCTGCAAAGGTACAAATAATCTGCGAAAATCGCCCGATATGTTTCCAAAAAAGTGACAAATGCGCAGGGCGGAAATGCAGAACGGTTTGCGGGGAATAGGCTAACGGCAGCGCCGGAACGTCATGCCTCCTTACCCAGAGACATCGAGGCTAAAGGTGAGCTTGCAGAGGTCGCCGGCCTCGCGAAACACTGAAAAAGGGGTGGGGAAGTAGAAAAAACGTGCCGAAAGTCATCGAGGCTATCGACTATCGCAAGGACGTCGATGCCACCGTCACCGTCTGCCACTCTCGTTCCAAGACTCTGAAGCAGGAGTGTCGGGAGGCCGACATCCTCATCGCCGCCATCGGTCAGCCCGCCTTCGTCACTGCCGACATGATGAAGCCCGGGGCTGTCGTCATCGACGTAGGCACCACACGCGTGCCCGACGCCTCACGTCCGCGAGGCTTCCGCCTGCAGGGCGATGTCGATTTCCAAGCCGTGGCTCCCATCACCTCCATGATTACTCCCGTCCCCGGAGGCGTAGGCCCAATGACCATCTGTATGCTCATGCTGAACACCCTCGCCGCCGCACGCCACGAATACTACAGCTGACGTCAGCTGCTTACGAATGGTGAGACCGTCCCAAGCTATTCTCACTGCAATAATGAAAGACCACGTTGATAGTCCTCATATTGGTCTAATGAACCGATTGAGGTTCAATCTATGTTCCCTCGGCAACTCCCGCCATGCATGATGCCCCCTGTCTGTTTCTGCGGCCCATACGGACGCGATTTCCATGATATCGGTTGAGCGTCATCTAGGGTGGTAATCCCACACATGGCCTACACTTGCATTTTGACCAAAAGAACTGTCAAACCGTCACCTCCCGATACATTCTATTGAAGGACAATTGGATAAGTGGTTATAGTTCGGGTGACAGATGGGGCGAAAGGTGACGGTTTTAACATGAAATAGGTGCCAACAATGCCGGAAAGGGTTCTCCTTTCCGGCATTGTTGGCACCTCCCAATTGCATCTGTGAGCGACTGATTTCCTCTTTCAATAGCGAATACTACGTTTTTATTCTAATGGTTGGAAGGAAATCTTTATGGGTTGGGGATTATGCGTTGAGTTTGTCTTTTGCTTGACTTTTTAAAACATGTAGTGGAGATTAAACTGGCCTCCGTACATTGCCGGAGAAGTCGAGTTGGATTTACTGGAATAGCTGGTTGCTATTTTGATAAACGGACCAACGGAGAAACCGAGATGCTTCGCAGCAAATCCAAAGCCACATTCTCCTCCAAAGGTCAAGCCAGGACCATCGTCAGCAAGAGTTTTATTATTCTTGTTCACGCTTGAAGTCTCATTCACAGGGAAAGTAGCAAGGGGACAGAAAGATATGCCCGGATAAATATACCATTTGCCCCGTGTGCTCATCGGGTTCAGGATATAACGACATTTGACGCCAATGTTAGGGATTTCAAGTAATGTGGTACTCGTTTTTGAGCGTGAAGACTTGTCCCACTCTACATTGTTCTTACAATAGTTTAATCCGATAGTCATTTCGCCAAGCCATCTGGATTCCGGATTTTTGTTGAACGGCATCGTCATGATGAAGTTGATGCTTCCTAAGAAACCAAAGCTGACAGAATACTGATCGGCAGAATAGCCCATAGAACCTGCGCCAAGTGCTATTCCCATCTTGGTTTTCTTTTCTTTCTTGACTTTACCACCTCCCACGAGGTCGCTCTGTGCATTTGCCGTGGCCAGGCATGTTGCAGCCATCAGCAGAATCATTAGAATCTTTTTCATAAGACCAAATGTTTTTGATGATTGTGAAGATTAGTAGATATAGTTATAAGAAATACTCTCTGTTATTCCTCCCTTGGTGAATTTCTGTTTCCCGATATGCATCATGACGGCCGTCGGAATAATCAGGCTGGCATAGAAGCTTTGTCCTGGGCGGAAGTAGCAGGAGTTCTCTTCATTGTCTGCATACTTTACGTACTTGATAACGTCTCCCGTCTTACAGCCCAATTGTTCTGCTTTGCTTCCAGGAACCACATCGGAAACGGTTGTGTCTTGAATGAAATTATTGCAGAAAACGCCCCATGTGCTGACTTTGGTGGACATCACCGCTTCATGGAAGGGATACTCCAAAGCCCACGATCCAATCCAGTTCTTTACCCATTCCAACAGACGTATTTCACTTGTGCTATGCTCACTATAGGTCAGCTGCCAGATAACGGGGGCACTTTCGCTGTTCAACTTTCGTGAATCAAGAATGGAAAACTCCAGATAGGCATCGGCTTGAACGTTGGTGCGCATATAGCCTACGTCCTTTGTCACCGTTGTGGCACTTCCACTGCTGCTGCCTACGCTCAGTCCTTTCACTCCGAGGAAATTACCCATGCCTACGCTTGTGCCGCCGGATTCTGTGGTCGTCTTGTATTGTGGTACATACATCGACTCGATTTTTTGATTGACGTCCTTTGTGATATACAAGTATAAGTCAGGGGCTTCCGTCGTGCGCTTCAGGCCTTTGGAACGTAGATGGTCAGCAAAGACCTCCATGAGTGTCTTGTCCATCAACTGGTCATCGCCAGAAAGCCGATAGTCAAAAGTGTTGAAAGCAAAGAAATCGACATCCATGTCGGACAGCAGTGAGATCGTGGTGGGTTTTGCTTGTGGGGCAGCCTTTGTGACCAGTAGTTTCCCTTTGCGCTTTGTGAACTGTTTGGTGTATTGCTTGTTCTGCCCGTTTGATTTTGTTTGATAAGTAAGTTCGAAGGAATTGCTCCTGTCAATGATGCGGTAGAAGTCGTCTTCTTCCATGTCTTTTGTACTTTCGCCATTGACAGCAATAATCACAGAGAGACATTTCAGCGTCGAGGCTTGTGGCTCGATGCACATGTTGTTCCAGTTGTTTGTAACAGTGAGGTAGTCTGGAGCCCAGTTTGTCAGACGCTTCACCTCTAAGGCATGATCTGCTTGGTACTGCGCCCACGAAGTCACAGACAGCATGAGGGAGAAGAACAAAAAGATTTTTTTCATACTTCGGATTGATGATTATGTTATTTCCTTATTTATATACATATCCTGTGCCATGGCAGCTTGGGCAAGTGGCATGTCCGTGCCCCCCATTCTTGGCTACACGTTTCCCACAAATATGGCAGTCATAGTATTCAGGCTGTTTCACTCCATATTCAGAGACCGATGGAACATATTTATCTATATACCTCGTTCCGTTGCAGCGTGAACAAGTGACCTGTTGCCTTTGCTGTCTCGTCTGCGTATTTCTCGTATGGGCAGATGAGCCGCCTTGTGCGGAGGTGTTGTCATCCTTCACAACGACAGGTGTGAAGTCGTCCTTGTCGTAAACACGCATCTTGGACGGCGAGGGCTGCGACTTGCGTTCGTAAACATACACCGTTCCGTCCAGTTTCTTAATATTCAGTCTTGAGAAGTCCGAATTGAACACGTATGCCAGATGATCCCCCAGAGCTGTCTTTCCCTCGTAAAGGGGGCGGTTGTTCTCGGAATTCATGTATTTGACAGAAGAGGTTCCCATGCTTAGTCCGTTGGCATCGCTTTCATACAAGATCTTGCTATTGACGGTGAGGTAGTGCCCGTCACCGGATGCACTCTGCTTTGTACCATTCTGAACAACTGCCACGCGTTCAAAATAGAACGTCCTATTGTTCTGGGCAGATATCTGTATGGCCGAAGCTATGAACAGTGGCATCAATGCTATAATACGAAAAAGCCTCATGGTCGTACTGCTGTGTGATTAATAGAAATCTCCGCTGTTAGCATTTTCCACCAGTTCAAACACCAGTATCTGGTTTGAATCGCAAAGGGGGATGCTTGTATAGTAAGCACCAACACCATTTTCACGGTCGGTTCCTCCGCTGATGACATTAAAGCGTTTATAGTCGCTCGAGAAATTGATGTAGTCCGTTATGTAGCCGCCCACTTGTCCCGTGGTGCTATGGGTGACAGAGCGGTTGTTCTTATACACCATGATACCGTTGCTGTTTGTCGATTGATATTTGAATACCCGTGGATTGACGAATCCTACGGACATGCCGGTGCCTCCTTGCACGGGGGCATAGTTCATAAACGACCAGATTTCCGTGTCAAAGGCTCCCCTGGAGACCACACGTCCGCTCATGTCGGTGAACGAGAATGCGCTCTTGCCGTTGCTGAAGGTCACGTATTTGACTATTGTTCCGCCGGCATGTTCCTCGCCCGTGTTCTTGTTGACAATTTTCACCTGGCGGTACTTGTAGGTTTGCGCTTGAACAGTCATTGCCGTCGTGAGCGATAGCATCACGAAAGCCATTGTTAACATCCTTTTCATAGAGTAGATTCCGTTAAGGTGCCTACTAAACTCCCCGCATTCAGCAATAATACTTGATTAAGGTTTAGGAAACAAAAAAGACGTGGGAGTGTGTTCTTCCGCGCCTATCCTCAAGTTCTGGCCTTCGCATTGCCTCCAAGTAAGGATAAGCAACGCAAGCCAGCCCACGTCAAGTGATATCATACAAGTGTCCGTTACGCTCATCATCAGGATAAGGGTAACGAATCATCTGGGTATAATACACCCACGCAGACGCTTCGTTGCATTACCGCTGCACTTGAATTCAATTTTTGCGAAGTTTGAACTTGCAGACAGGTAACGTTTAGAAAACGTCCTTCTCCCTGGGCTGTCCTTACAAACGGATTCCTCAGCCGCAGGATTCCAAAATGTCAATTTGAACCCGCCCTTCCACGAGTGGCTGGCTTGGTCGGGGACAAAAGTAGGAAAAAGTTTTGTTAGGGACAAAAGAATTTCGAAAAAATGAATCATGGAAGGGCCTTTTTTGTCGTTCTCCTTCCTAAATCCGTGGTTGGGATTGTGTTTCCATAAGCGGAAAATATGCTTGGATGAAGGATAAGAGATGAAAGATGAGGAATGAAAGAAGGACTGTTGTGAAGTGAATCGGGGCTTCCCTTGGCTTTCCTATGGTACGCTTCAGTACACTACATACATTATTATTTATGCTTTTATTCAAAAGGGTCGTTCCGATGATTTAATCAATAGAATTAGAAAACGATAAGTGAAGTGACACTTTGTTGGGAAGTGTCATTCAGCGTTCATGGTTAAGGGAAATGCGGCCCACGTACGTCGGTGTGGGCCGTTATCGTAGGTGCCGGAGGCTGATTCACTAAGGTGTGGAGATTATTCCATGATGACGGAATGATTATTCCATGATGATGGAATGATGCGAAGAGTTGGCAGAATCGGGTGTAAGAATAGGGCGTCTCCGCTGTTTTAGCCTTCCGTCTTGGCGATGTCGCCTTGGAGAAAAGAACAAAACGGCAAGCCCTTATGTTGGTATAATGACCGATTTCCTCTATAAACAGTGAATACAATGCTTTTGTTCTTCTTAAGGAAATGCTTTATATTTTAGTTAAAAGACGATAGATTCCTGCTGAAAAGGGAAACGTTTTCAGGGCAAAAGACATGTCGTTTCAGGCAAAAAATGAAGGAAACTCTAAAGGATTTCGTGTGTATCACTAGTGATACAAGGCCGTATCACCAGTGATACAGCTTCTGAGACATAGGGGATCAAAGCGGTGCGGTGCATATATATCACGGAATTTGCTATTAGCGTTTGAGCTTATCTGCGTTCAATAAAAATACCGGAAAAGACCATACGAAAAAGCATAATTAGCCCCATTTTCGCGTCCGAACTGTCACCTGTCACCCCATCTGTCACCCGAACTGTCACAACTTACTTGCCGCAAAATCAATCTGTTACTTTATGAGGTGACGGTTTGACAGTTCTTTTAGCAAAAAAACATTGAGAGGTAAGTCATTTTTGGAACTCACCTCCCGAACAAGACAGGACCAACATACGTTAACCCAGATCGGTCATTAGAATTGTAGTGAGAAGGCCCTCTGTTTTGGAGGGCACTGAAAAAGTCCCCATAGACTCTTTTTAACAATTAAAGTCT
>CAMVFC010000009.1 GCA_947166655.1 uncultured Prevotellaceae bacterium | reverse complement strand
GCTATAAGTGGGAAGACGGATGGGCCGACGCCGAGATCTCGCAGATCGTCGACGTGGCACCGAACGAGACCTACGCCTTCTCGGCGCTGGCTAAGGGAGGACTCTACAACGGATCGCCCTTAGGAAGCATCCGCATTCAGGACCTCCAGAACGATGACAACAATGTCCGCCTGAACGTCACGAGCGACACCTACGAGACCTATGCCTCGGATTTCGAGACGAAGGCTAACACCAAGCAGATCCGCGTGACATTCCAGCTGGGAAGGGCCAAGTGGGGAGCCAGCGTCAGCAACTTCCGACTCGACGACGTCAAGCTGACGGGAGTCCGGCGCATACCGACGCCGCAGGTGGGATTCACCAACAGCGGCGCTGAGGTGGAATACTTCGCCGTAGACCCCACAGGGGCCTACGCACCGGCCTTCGCCGCCATAGCCACCTCGGAGGATGAACTTGTTATGAAAGGTACAGGCGCGACCGCTACCTTCGACGTCACCGCCGAGAACCTCACGGGAGACATCAGCATCACGGCGACCCACGGATTTGAAGTCTCGCCGGCCACCCTGCCCGCGGGAACGAAGAACGCCACGGTCACCGTCAAGAGTCTCACGACACTGATCGAGAACAAGGGCCGCATCATCCTCCGCAGTGGTGACCTTCGCAAAGAGGTCGGCCTCACGGCCTATGCCGACGCACTGCCGGTGAAGTCGCTCCGCGATGCATCCACCGCCGCAGTGAGTGTGTTCGACGGGCTTCCCGTAGAATCCCAGGCCTTCGATGCCTCGACGCTCAGCGACAAGGGATACACCATTGAGATCAAAGCCAAGACCGACGACGCCAGCAAGACCGTCCTGCCCTACGCCGTGACGGCCAGCGGACTCGGCTTCAAGAGCTACGTCCGCTCGACCTCCATGGGTCTGATGAACTCCACGGGCGTCTTCGTCTCGGAGAAGGGAATCTCGAATCCGTCCAACGGAGGCACCTTCTACAACACCGACGGCCTCTTCCACACCTACCGCTATGCCGTCACGCCGGACCGGCGCGTCTTCGTCTACAGAGACGGTATCGCCGTCGACACCTTCCGCGTGGCCGACCTCGCACTGCAGCCCGAGTGGTGTGAACAAAGCGGCCCCGTCGTAAAGAACCTGCTGAAGAACGGAAACTTCGAGGGAGAACACAATTTCTCAAGCTCACAGAACATCACCAAGTTCATCGAGGGATGGGACGTCTACCCCTACGACCAGTACAACTCCTACCAGGACATCAGCCGGGAGGAACGCTCCAACGAGGTCGACCAGAACAACCATGTCCTCAGCATCAACCGCTATAAGTGGGAAGACGGATGGGCCGACGCCGAGATCTCGCAGATCGTCGACGTAGCCTCAGACGACATCTACACTTTCTCCGCTCTGGCTAAGGGAGGACAATATAATGGCAGCGCCCTCGGCAGTATCCGCATTCAGGACCTCCAGAACGACGATAACAACGCACGCCTCAACGTCACGAGCGACAGTTACGAGAAATACAGTGTCGACTTTGAGACCCGCGCCAACACCAAACAGATCCGCATCACGTTCCAGTTGGGGCGTGCCAAGTGGGGCGCCAGCGTCAGCAACTTCCGTATTGACGACGCACGCCTCGTGGGCACCAGCCGCATACCGACGCCACAGGTGGGCTTCGAGAACTTCGGTGCCGACATCGAGTACTTTGCCATCGATGCCAGCGGTGCCTATGCTCCGGCTCTTCCCGGCCTGACGGTCAAGGAGATCAACGATGCCGTCTTGTCTGCCCGTCAGAACGATGGCCGCTTGCGTGGACGCATCGTCAACAGCCGGCTTGAACTGCAGGGCGTCGAAGACCATTCTCGTGTCGTTGTCTATAGTACCGACGGTAAGCAAGTTGCTGTCTCGAACGACTTTATCGGACAGACAAATATCGCACTGCCACGCCGGGGGCTGTACATCGTGGCTGTGTTTAAGGACGGAAAGAAACGAGTTATTAAGGTAATGTAAGAGAGGCCCCTACCCTCGGGAGTAAAAAGCCGAACAAGAGTAATCACAATGAAAGATCATTTTAGATATTTCCTTTGCGCCCTGTTGCTCTCCGCACAGGCAAGCATCCCCTCCCTGACAGGGAGGGCGGGAGGAGAGTCCTATCTCCACGCCCAAACCATCAAACCTGGCCAAACTTGGAACGACATCAACGGCTCTGCCATCAACGCCCATGGCGGATGTGTCGTCTTTCACGACGGATACTATTACTGGTTCGGCGAACAGCGCAACGGAGGGAAGAGCGAAGGTGTCAGCTGCTACCGCTCCAAGGACCTCTATTCCTGGACACGGCTGAGTCGTGCCGTAACGCCCACAGGCAACAAGACCGACGAGAACCGTGACATTGCCAGTGGCCGCACCCTCGAACGTCCGAAGGTCATCTGGAACGAAGCCACGCAAAAGTGGGTCATGTGGATTCACTGGGAGAACGGCAGCGACTATGGTCAGGCCAAGAGTGCCGTCTGCACGGCCGACAAGATCGAAGGCCCCTACACGCTCGTCGATGTCTTTCGACCCAACGGCTGCGATGCCCGCGACCAGACAGTCTTCGCAGACACAGATGGACACGCCTACCACGCCTACTCGACCAACATGAACAGCAACACCAACATTGAACGTCTCACGGCAGACTACCTGCAGCCCGAGGAGGATTTCGTCGTTCAGTTGAAAGGCCGTCGCTTCGAGGCCGCCTCGCTCTTCAAGGCGGGCGACATCTACTATGGCCTCTTCTCCGGCTGCACTGGATGGGATCCCAACCCTGGCCGCTACATGTGGACCTACGATCTGATGGGTCAGACATGGAACGCTCCTGCCGACTTCCGCGCCAGCGACGGCAGCACAGGCATCAACTTCTGCGTGGACAACGGGAAGAACAACACCTACCAGAGCCAGAGCAACTTCGTCTTCCCCGTGCCCGGCAAGGACAAGTGCTTCATCTACATGGGCGACCGCTGGAACTCCAGCAACGTCCAGTCGAGCAAACACGTATGGTTGCCGCTGAGCGTCCGGTCCGGTTACCCCACCGTACGTTGGTACGACTCTTGGGACCTCACGGTCTTCGATGACATGTACCGCATGAAACGCATGAAAGTCATCGCTGACGGCGCTGAAGGCTACCTTCTGGAGAAATACTCCAACCGCATCGTCTCGCGTCCCAAGAGCTCGCTCACGTTGGAAGACGACGGCACGTCGAACCTTACCCTCGTCTTCCACACGACAAACAAACCCTATATCTACAAGATTGAGGACAAGGCCACGGGTAAGTTCCTCGAGAGCGTATATGGTACGACACGATGGCAAGCCGTCTCCGACGACGTGGCACAGCAGTGGGTCTTCTGGCTGGAAGAGGATGGCTATTTCCGCATCGAGAATGCAGCCGACGGTGTTTGCCTCAGCGTGTCGGGCAACAGCACCGAAGCGGGTACCACCCTCTATCTCTCCGAGACGTCCAAGAGCACTCACCAAAGTTTCGCTCCCTACTTCGACTCCGTAGCACATCCCGACTACGAGGAGGCTGACATCTGGAGCCGTGCTTACCTCGAGTCGAATCGTCGCGAGATGGAAGAGCAACGTGTGAAACTGGGCGTTCACCCGCTACAGCTGGGCGCAGCAACGACCTGCCACAAGACACTCTGCTACGATTTGCTGGGCCGACGCACCCCAACTCTCCCCAATCGTGGTCTCTATATCGTCGGCGGCAAGAAAGTTTTCTTTGAATAAGCCTCATGAAGCAGCGCCTACCCTTCACCTTTGTCTTCGCGGCCTTTGCACTCTTTCTGCTGCTGGGCCCGCTGAAGCCTTACCTCGTGGAGACGGCTTCGCTGACACCGTTCTACGCTGACGAGTTCACCTTCGGCAAGTTGCTGGGCACACACGGCGGACTGCTCTTTCAGGTGGCAGCAGGTCTGCAAAGCTGCTTTGCCCGTCCCTGGTTGGGCGCCTCCCTTTTTGTCGTCGTGCTGGCGGCTCTCGCCTACGTGCAGCGATGGGCTTTCCGCGTGGGAGACCGTTGGTTCGGTCTCTGCTGGGTGTCCTCTTTTGCCCTGCTGGCGAGCTATACCCAGCTGGGATACCTTATCTATCCCCTCAAGCAACCCGCCGTAGCCTTCGCTCCCGCCCTCGGCGCTTTGGTCGCTTTTGCACTAATCGGACTCTGGTTCCGACTGAAACATTGGTGGTGCAGAGTGATGTTCTTGCTGACAGTTCCTTTGGCAGGCTTCTGGTTGTTCAGTTTCTGGGGAGCTTTCATCGCCCCCTTTGTGGGTTTCGTCGAGGTGGGACGGCTCCATTTCAACCAGACAGAAAGCCCCTCGTCCGGGCAGAAGCACATCGGCCGCCAACCCTTCTTTGCCAACAGAGCCTCACACCTCCTTTGGGGCTTAGCTCTATTCATCGTGGGACTCCTTCTGCCCTCACTGCTGCTGTTTGTGCTCCACCGTCCTCTCGACGTGGAAGTCGGTCACATACCTTTCGACAGCCTCGCCTCCTCCATGCGCGGTCCCGCAGCCATTGCCCTGGCAGTTCCGCTATTCTATGGCATCTACCATCTTCAGGGCAAACGGCAATGGATGACTGCCGTCGCAGCAGTCGTCTTTGCCGCTTCAGGCATCGTAGTCTACACCCATTCCTTCCTCGACTCCAACTTCCTCAATACGCTGCAGATGAAGCACTCGGCAGAAGCTGGCGACTGGAATCAAGTGCTGAAGCTGGCACGCGAGAACGAGCCTGAACCCACCCGCGCTCAGGTCTGCCTCACCCGCCTCGCCCTCTTCAAGACCGGGCGCATGGGCGACGAGCTCTTCGCCTATCCCGATGGCTCTGCAGCCTACAATGCTCCACAGCAGAACCAGTGGCTGCGCCTGATGATTGGTCCGCTGCTCTACTATCACTATGGTAAGACGGGCTTTGCCTATCGCTGGGCGATGGAAGATCTGGTGGAATACGGCGAACGTCCAGCCTACCTTCGTTATCTCCACGGCGTGGCCCGCTTGAATGGCGAGGAGGCCCTCGCCCGGCGATATGAGCGTACTCTCGCACGTACCTTATTCTATAAGGACGTGTGCGCACACGAGGAAGCCGAAGCCACAGCCATTCGTCCCCTGATGAACTTCACCGACCAGCTCGATGGCGACAACGGTATGGTGGAATTCTACCTCCTGAACAGCTTTGCCCTCAGCGAAGGCGGTTCACGCCCGATGGTTGAACTCTCGCTCATGAACGGACTCATCACCAAGAACCTCTCCGGCTTCTGGCCCCGTTTCCTCGCTCTGCTGCCCACATGGCAAGGACACATCCCCACCCACTACCAGGAGGCAGCCCTCATGGTGGCGCAACTTCAAGGCGCTCCCGTGGGCGACCTTCCCATCGACCCCACCATCAGACAGCGCTTCCAGCAGCTGGTGGAGGCCTCTGCCCGCATGGGCGATAATGCAGCCAACGCCGCAGCCCTCCGTCCCCAGTTCGGCAAAACATACTGGTACTACTATTTCTTCGTGGATGGGCTGAAGACGAATTGAAACGTTGAAATATTGAGACGTTGAGAATTGAAAAATTGAAAGATTGAAAAATTGAAACACGATTCATACACACTGAGCATCCTCGTGCTCTCGTTGGCAATAGTGCTGACGGGCTGCAGACCGACGCTTCCCACGACCTACGAAGAAGCAACACAGGAGCCGTGCGTCTCGCCCGACAATTTCGGGGCCACGCTTCCGCCCAACATCGCCCCCCTGAACTTCCGCATCCTGCAGGGCGAGGCCTCCGAGGCCGTCACCCATCTCCATTCCCAAAAGGGCGGTGAGATGATTGTCGGCGGATGGGATGTCTGTTTCGACGAGAAAGACTGGCACCGCTTACTCAGCCAGACACGCGGCGACAGCCTCTACTGCGACATCTACCTGAAGGCCGACGGCACCTGGCGCCACCTGCCCACACAGCGCTTCTTCATTGCAGAGGACGACATCGACCCCTACATCACCTACCGCCTCATCCGTCCCTCCTACGTCACCTACGAAGAGCTGACCCTTCACCAGCGCTCACTGGAGTCCTTCGACGAGCACGTCATCTACGAGAACATGCGCTTTTCGGACAGCGAGCAGGGCCAGTGCATCAACTGCCACATGCCTCGTAACTGGAACCGCGACGGGCAGAGTCAGTTTCACGTCCGGCAGAAGTTAGGAGGAACAGTCCTCATCCACGGCACCGAAGCCTCCAAGGTCGACCTCAAGACCGACTCCACGCTCAGCGCCGGTGTCTATCCTGCCTGGCACCCGACCCTGAACCTCGTGGCCTACTCCGTCAACGAAACAGGTCAGGTCTTCCATACGCTGGACCCGCAGAAGGTCGAGGTCATCGACTATGCCAGCGACCTCATCCTCTATGACCCCGAGCAGAACAGCGTGCAAAGCATCGAGCGTACGGCATCGGAGTTCGAGTCTTTCCCCGCATGGAGTCCCGACGGGCGAACCCTCTTCTATATTGCGGCCCACTACACACGCCGCGCCGATGATCTCGATGCCGACCTCGACAGCCACTACGACCAGCTGCACTATAACATCTACGCCCGCGATTTCGACACCGAGACGCGCCGCTTCGGTCCACGTCGTCTGGTCTTTGACGCCGAGGCACTGGGCAAGAGTGCCAGTGTACCACGCGTCTCACCCGACGGCAGCCACCTCCTCTTCACCCTGGCCGACTACGGACAGTTCCACATCTGGCACCGCAGTGCAGACCTGTGGGTCCTGCCCCTGGGAGAAAAACGCCCTGAAAAAAATGGTTTTACCGCCGACAGTAAAACGGATGACCGCTCTGGAAAATCCCATTTACCACCTACGGTAAACAAGATTACCACAGCCGGTAATCGCAATCACGCCCAGACGAACGCCCACATCCTGCCCGAGACCAACAGCCCGGCGGCCGAGAGTTATCACGCCTGGAGCTCGTCGGGCCGATGGATTCTCTTCTCCTCCCGGCGCGACGACGGAAACTACACGCGGCTCTACATCAGCTATTTCGACCGCGACGGCCGCGCGCATCGTCCCTTCCGCTTGCCGCAACGCACGGCAGACGACGACGACCTGCTCTTGCGCAGCTACAATGCCGCCGAGTTCATGGTGCAGCCGGTCCGCGTCACGCACCGACAGCTCTCCACGATCATCAAGAAAGAGGCACGAAAGGCACGCTACAAAGGGTCGGCCCTTCTTTATCCCGAACCCGACAGCACCTCTGCCCCACTCCCCGCTTCGCCCGCGGAACGTCGCGGCGAGGCTGTGGCCTACTGACAACAAGACGACAGATTCAAAACCAAAAAACATAGACCTATGAAAAGAAACTTCCTACTCGCACTCCTGGCAGCACTGATAGGCTGCGCCCTTCCACAAGCCGGCACGGCACAAAACGTCATGCCGCAGCCGGGCGACAAGATCTCGACCGCCAACGGCATCTATGTCGTTTCGGGGCAGAACCTCATTCCCAATGCCTCGTTCGACGAAGGCTTCACCGGATGGCTCGCCGGCAATGGCAGCGAACTCTCCGAGACCAATTTCGAAGTCGTGGCAGAAGGGGGAGCCGACGGCGGTGCCTACCTGCACGCCCTGGGCAGTGCCGGCAGCGGCTCCGCCAGTTCCATCAAGACAGGATGGGCGGTGGAAGTCGGCAAGACCTACCTCTTCTCCCTCTGGGCCAACCGCCCTGCATCGCGCATGGACAATAACCAGCAGTACAGCAGAATCTTCTCTGCCGACAGCGAGAACGGCACTACCGAGCAGATTGGCAGCGTCGTCTTCCAGGGCGACACGTGGGTGCAGACGCAGATTGTCTTCACTGCCGAGCGTCCCTACCTCGTCGCCGGACTGGGCTGGCTGAGCCAAAGCAGCTTCGATGCTTTCTTCCTGGGCGAACTCACCCTCTCCGACGAGCTGGCCACCGCCGCCCTGGAGGCTGCCATCGCTGATGGCAAGTACCAGTTGGAGAACACCGTGGAAGGTGACGAACGCGGACAGTACAGCACCGAGGTACGCGCCGCACTGCAGTCTGCCATCGACGCCGCCGAGAGTTCCCTGGCCGCTGCCACCACACAGGCCGAGGTGAACGCTGCCACAGACACCCTGAAAGCGGCCATCGCCCTCTACAAAGCCAGTGCCAACGCTCCGTTCAAGGTGGGCACAAAGTATAACATCGTCCACAGTTCCGGCTACCTCATGACCACCACCGGCGGCACCGTGAAGGTGGTCAGCGAGGACGTAGACGATGCAGGGCAGGTCTTCACCTTCGTCCCCGCTCCCGCCGATGCCGCTGCTGCAGGCTTCAACCTGCAGGCCGACGACGGCACGTTCGTCCACCGCAGCGGGTCGTGGGACACCAAGGCCGAGGCCGATTTCGACCTCACCCAGGCCAATGCCATCTTCCAGGTCGTGGACCAGGGCACCTACATCCAGCTCAAGAATATGGGCAGCGGCAGCGTACTCGGCACCGACAACAACAACGACGGCAGCGTCGTCTACTCCAACAAGAACGGCACCGACGGCAAATACCGCTGGACGCTGAAGGAGTTCGTCCCGAAAGACCAGCGCGACGACGAGTACAACTTCCGCCAGCTGCTGGCCAAGGCGCAGAAGACCCTCGACGAGATCGCCCCCGCCACCATCGGCACGGAACTGTTCATGACCTCGCGTGCGGCTTACGACGCGTTCGCGACTGCCGTGGCTGCCGCCGGCGATGTCACGGCCGACTTCAAGACCGCCGGGCAGGCGCTGCAGCAGGCCATGGACACCTTTGCTGCTGAACGCCAGGTGCTGCCCGATCCCACAAAGCAGTACATCATCACCCAGCAAGCAGGCGGCAACCGACTCTCCTACACCGAAGGGCAGGAACTGGCCACCCTGAGCACAGCGTCCTCAGACCCCGTACAGCGCTTCACCTTCGCCCACATAGCGGCCACCGGGAACTTCGCGCTGAAGAACAACGGCGCCGGCAGGTTCCTGGCCAAGAGCGCCAGCAGCAACTGGAACACCAGCTGGGCCGAAGACGAGAACGAAACGCTGGCACAGTGGATTATCGCGCGACAGAGCGACGGCACCTATACCCTACAGAACGCCAGCGGAAAGGGATTCCTCGGCAGCGATGCCACCACCGACGGCGCCTTGCTCTACTGCGACAAAGCGTCCTCGGCCGTCAACTCGCACTGGCTGATCGAGGAAGATGCGGCCACGGCTCCCCTGGCCAAGGCCATCGCACGAGCCAAGGAACTCATGGACTCGACACCCGTCGGCACGGCCTACTATGAAGTGCCGCAGTCGGCCATCGATGCACTCAGCACGGCCATCGCTGCTGCCGAGGCGGCTCTGACCAGGGTGACGACCTACGAAGAAGGGGCCGCCGAAGCCGAAAAACTGCTCAACGCCATAGCCACCTTCAACGCCAGCTTCAATCCCCTGCCGCCCTTCGACCAGGGAGTGTCCTATACTATCCAGCACTACGGCGGCGCCCTGCTGACAGCCACCGAGGTCGGCAATGCCAGTATCACCGCCGTGCAGGAAGAGGGCACCTCGGAAGCACAGCTCGTGACCTTCGAGCCGGCAGAAGGAACCGAGTCCGCCTATTACATCAAGTCGGTAGGTCTGCAGACCTACCTGGCCCGCACCGGCGATTACAACACGCTCTGGCAGAGCGAGAAGAGCGAGGCTGCGCAGGTGGAAATCGTACGGTTGGAAGGACGTTGGCTGGGCCTGCGCTTCGCGACCACCGGCATGTACGCAGGCACTGACGGCGCAGCCAGCGGACAGCTCGTCTTCAGCGACAAGATCGGGACAGGCAACACAATGGCCTACTGGATGATCGAGACGTACGTGACCGCCGTACTGGACCGCACAGCGTTCAACGCCGCCTTGGAGGCTGCCAACGGACTCCTGGCCGAGATGCAGCCCGGATACCTCACCGGCCAGTACTTTGCCGAGGACATCGCTGCCTTCCGCACGGCCGTGGCCGCCGCACGCGCTGCCGCCGCCAAGGCCAAAGACCAGGAAACGCTGGACAACATCACCGCCAAACTGATTGCCGACACTGAGACCGCACGCGCCAAGGCGCACGACAAGGACTACATGAACCACACCGAACTCGACGCCGCCATCGCCACGGCCAAGGCAAACATCGGGACGGCCGTCGCCGGCGACTGCAACGGGCAGTACCCCGCCGAAGCCATCGATGCCTACCAGCAGGCACTCGCCGTGGCCGAAGCGGTCAACAAAAAAGCCGACGACGAACTCACACAAGCCGAAATCGATGCTGCCACAGCCGTCCTCCAACAGGCTACCGCCACCTTCAGCGCGGCGCGCATCAGCATCGACATGACCAACCTCCGCGCATTCATCAGCCATGCACAGGCAGCCCTGAGCGCCAAAGAGCCCGAACGCGGAGAGGGGCCCGGCAAGATTCCCGAGAGTGCCTTCGCCGCCCTTCAGGAAGCCATGGAGAAAGCACAGACCATGGTCAGCGAGAACAAGGTGAACCAAGCCACCGTGGACGCTGAGGCCGAAGCCCTCTCTGCCGCCATCGCCACGTTTTTCGACGCACGCGTCCCCAACGACTACAGCGTTTTGCAGGCTCTGGTCGATGAGGCCACGCAGCTGATTGCCGACGCCATGGAAGGAAAGATACAGTGCGAACAGGAAGATCTGGACGAGCTGCGGGCATCGTTGGAAAAGAACGCCGCAGCCCTCGAAAGCACCGACCAGACGATTATCGACCGCTCTGCCAAGCTTCTCAAGCGCGACATCGCCCTCTTCCGCAACCTCACCAGCGGTGTGGCGGCAGTCGAAGGGCCTGCCTCCGAAGTCCGTATCTACGACCTCCAGGGGCGTCTCATGGCCACATCGCGGCAGCAACTGCCCCCAGCCACCTACATCATGACCGTCACGACGGCCGGCAAGAGCGTCACACGCAAGGTGGTAGTGAAATAACCGTAGCCCTTCGGGGCTGAGAAACCATCAGCCAGGCGAATGCCAAGCCACACAAAGAGGATGTGCCCCAACAGGCGCATCCTCTTTTTTCCTTATATCCATGTCCGTTTGACCAAGGTTGCACTTTTGCTTACGCAGAAGCCGACGCCGCACCATGGGGGCTAAAATGAAAACGAGTGCCTCCGTGAACAGGCGACACCGCTGGCTTCAAGATCAGCGTCCCGTGCAAAAATGGCCTTTCACCATAGGCGAAAGAGGTCGGGTCCGCAGGAGGGGGAGTTTGTTCCATCATGATGGAATGATGGTTCCATCACGATGGAACGATGGTTCCATCACGATGGAACAAACAAAAGGGTTGGGCGTGGTGAGCAAATGGGAAGGCCGTGGAGAGCAAATGAGCGATTCGATGAGAAAGAATCCTATGCCCCTGGAACCCTGTTCGGGCACGTCATTCTGTTTCTGCTCCCAGGTAATCGTGGATGTCGATGGTGCCGGCGGCGTCCTCTATGCCGAGGGCAGGGACGTACTCTACCATGCGCGTTTTCCCGCTGGCTTTGTCGACAAAGAAATAGACGAAGGCGCCCGTGTAGCTGCGGAACACCACTTTGTGCTCCGTCGCCGTTCCGTCGCCCATCGCCACGGACATGATCTCCGGGTTCTCGTCTGCCGCACTCCAGTCATACGCCTCGTGGCAGTACCTGTCGACGCCTTCGAGGGCCATCTCTGCCGTCACCTCTGAGGACTGTGCCTCGACGGCCTTGCCCCGACGGCAGGAACAGAGGAGCAAGACGGAGAACAGGAAGGAGAGAGTGATGTATTTCATAGGGGGATATTCTGTGCAGGGCATGACGCCGAGATGCAGGAACGCGAATCGGTGTAATCCGCGCTACCTGCGGTACTCGACTCTTTACGCATGCCGACATAAGAGGAACGTGACTAACGCTATTTGGAGGATCAGGATGGCAGGAACGCCGTACTTGAACTTCTTGTGCAGCGTCTTGTGATGCCACACTTTCATGCCGAGCCATGCGCCTACGCTGCCGCCAAGGACGGCCAGCAGCAGGAGAGCCGACTCACGTATGCGCCACCGGTCTTGTCTTGCCTTCCACTTGTCGAGGCCATAGGTGAAGAAGGTGGCCACATTGATACCGGCGAGGTAGATGAGCAGGAGTCGTTCCATCGCACACTATTTCAGGATATTCTCGGCCATGCGCCTACCCGCATCGAAGGCGCTCTGGAGGTCCTCATCCCAGTGCTCCTCGCGGTACTTACGCTTGTCCTCTTCGGAGAAGCCGGCCAGCTCGTAGCGGTCGTAGTTCTTCACCTGATAGGTGTTGTAGGCCGTCAGGCGTTCGGGCTCTCCGAGGGCTTGTGTGATGCAGTATTCCATCGACCCATAGCCGTGGCAGTTGTTGTACTCGCGTGTGCCGTTCTGCGTCTCTACCAGCAGGACGGGCATCCGCTTGGGTGCCGTCAGGCTGTGGTCGTTGTAGGAAAGCCAAGGGAAGGCCAGGCGCTCGAGGAAGGCGCGCATCTGCCCCGTTATCTCGCCGAAATAGTTGGGCGAACCGAGCACCAGCCCGTCGGCCTGGGCAATGTCCTCCAAGATGGGTGTCAGTGCGTCGCGGAACTTACAGACATTCACGGCCTTGCCCTTCACCTTGCAGGCCATACACGACATGCAACCTTTGTAGTCGAGGTCGTAGAGCCGCACCGTCTTCACTTCGATGTCGCTGCTTACGGCGCTTGCCCCCTCTGCGAACTTCTTCAGCATGGAGGCTGTATTGAAGGTCTTGCGAGGACCTCCGTCGATGATGATAATCTTTTTCATACAGATAGACTTTTTCTTTACTCAAGTTTCGCTCGTTCATAGAACCACTGATTGCACAGATTAAACAGATGAAGTATGTCCTTAAAGCGATGATTCCAGTTCGGTATTACACAAATCCCATGCAGCACGCTTCGCAGGTGCTTACAGACACGCTTGCAGAATGACTCTCGAAAGCCGCGGAGCCTTTCGCCGAGGCGATCTGTGTAATTATATGGACGATCGAACGCCTTAACGCAGGAAAAAGAATCTGTAAAAACTGTATAATCTGTGGCACAGGAGAATCCAGCGAAAGCTGAAATTCTTTATTGAATGCTGTTGCCTAAGGCGAATGCTTCCTGCAGCTTCGGGTTCCCTTCTATCTCACGGGCGTCGTTGACGCCACCGCAGAAGAGGGTGCCTGCGAGACGACTCTTGGGGTAGCAATCGATCCACCCCGTGAGGCCTGTCTCTGCGCGCTTCGGCGTTGCAGCTTCGTCCTCGGCCGCCGTGGTCAGCAGATAGACGTCGCGGAACTGGTAGTCCTGTTCGTACATGCCGTTCATGCGGTCGATGAGGGTCTTCATCTGACCGCTCATCTCGTAATAATAAATAGGTGTAGCCCAGACGACGACGTCGGCCTTCAGTACGCGGGCCATGATGCTGTTCACATCGTCGTCGATGACGCAGCGTCCCAGCTTCTGGCATCCCATGCAGCCTCGGCAGAACTGGATGTTCTTGCCCACGAGGGCTATCTTCTCGACGTCGTTGCCGGCGGCCTTGGCGCCCTCGACGAAGTGGTCGGCCAGAATGTCGCTGTTGGAGCCTCGGCGGAGGCTCGTTGAAATCACAATTACTCGCTTCATATAATGGTTGTTGCGTATTGCGGTTTTATGGATTATTTGTATTTCGTCTTGACGATCTCGTAGGAATTGCGCGTCAGCTCACGAAGGAGGCCATCGGGAGCACGGAGGGCGTCGACGCCGATCCAGTACTTGGGCGAGAGGTTGAACGGCTTGCCGATGCAGTCGTCGCGCTCACGCAGTAGCCCGATGCGATCGGGCTGACATTTCAAGGTGACGACGCCGAAATGGTCGCAATCGAAGAAAGCGAACATGTGGCCATGAACGTAGAACGCCAGCACACCACTGGCATAGCGGAAGGCCGTAAAGGGCAGTCTCTCCTCTACGTCGTCGCCCAACGAAAGGCAAAAGTCACGATAATCTTCTATATTCATCTCTCAAGTGCTCACTGAAGAGCCTCAAAAAACGCGTTCTCTCTCTATCGAACAGAGAAAGACCGCTCACGCCTGGTACTTCCAGAAATCGTACTTCCGGCGCAGCTCTTCCTGCTTCTCGGGCGGCAGAGACTTGAAATAGCCGCGCCAGCTGGGACAGAAGTTGATCTGCCACCGCCAGAAGCGACCGATGAGCGACTTGGGATTCTTGTCGTACTGAGCACGTAGCTTGCAGTTTTCACAGGGGTACTTCATAGGAATGATTCGTTGATATAGTTCTTAGTCATCATGTCGTAGTGCAGCGCCTCCAGCTCTTCGAGCGTGAGTTCGTTCACGGCATGTTCAATGCTCTTTATGAGTTCGTCCCTCCGGAATTCATCGGAGGAGAAATGGGTCTTGTTGAAATCCATACGCGGTGTGGTGAGAATGAGCGGCGCGTCAGTCGCTGTCGCCGAGGGCCTCGATGTAGAAACTGAAGGGGCGGAAGCCGTCGTTGCAACTGATCATGGCGCTCATGGGATTTTGCATCCAGCCGTCGAAGAAATTGCCTTCACCCCGTGCCAGCGACTCGACGAACTCACGCATGGAAGACCATGCCGAGGGACACATGCCTGCAGGCATCTGCCCGTCGAGGGACAGCCACTGCTGGCCCACACGGACGTCGCAGGCGTGCGCGATAGGGTTCTCGTACTGGGCCATCAGGTCGGGATAGACGGTCTGACGGACGGCGGTGATACGGACTTTCCTCATAGCTGAATGCTGTCTATGCGAAAGCGTTGTGTACCGGCAGGTACACGAACCTCCACCACGTCGCCCACCTTCCGGCCCAGCAGTGCCTGAGCGATGGGCGACTTGATGGATATCTTCTTCTCCTGGAGGTTGGCTTCGTGGGGGCTGACGATGGTGTATGTCATCGATGTGTTACGCTCCACATTGGTCATCTCCACGCGGGAGAGCAACCCCACGACGCCCGTGTCGAGACGCTTCGTGTCCAGGACGCGCGCGAACTCCAAGACACGCTGCTTGAAACGTATCCGGCCTAACAGGCGAGCCTGCTCGCGGCGCGCGGCATGGTACTCGTAGTTCTCACTGAGGTCCCCCTTGTCGCGCGCCTCTATCAGCGCCTCCTTGACGCGGGGGTACTCCACGTATTCCAGGTGATGTAATTCGGCTACAAGCTTGTCGTAGCCTTCTTGCGACATATATTCCATTAACGGATTTACGGATTAACACATTCAAGGATATCACTCGCAGCGATGGGAGCATAGGGGCCGTCCTTGACCTCCATGAGCACCGAGGGTTCATGAACCTCGATGGTGTGCCACTGTCCGGCAGGGATATTCAGCCCGTGAAGCCCTTTTGCGGGATCGAGAAGATAGCGCGCCGTCTCGTGACCCTGGTCATCGAAGAAGACTTCGGTGAAAGAACCACGCAGGATGACAACGGTCTCGGTGGTGGTGGGATGGCGATGCACGGGCAACACGGTGCCGGGCTGCAGGGCATTGAACATACGCTGCGACTGGTCGCGCTCGCTGTTGCGAAGGTCGTAGTTCATGCGCAGCCGGGGCGAAGCCTGTGCCTGCGCTGCCAGACGGTCGAAGAATTCTGTATCGAAATACATAGCAAAGACGGTTCAAATGATCTTTTCCAGCTTGGCCAGGTTGGCAGACACCTGCTCGTCCGTGACTTCGTAGTTCTGAAGATTGCCAGAGAGGTACTGGTCGTAAGCGCTCATGTCAATGAGGCCGTGGCCGGAAAGGTTGAAGAGGATGACTTTCTCCTGCCCTGTCTCACGGCACTTGACAGCCTCGCGGATGGTGGCAGCGATGGCGTGGCAGCTCTCAGGAGCGGGAATGATGCCTTCGACGCGGGCGAAGAGTGTACCAGCCTCGAAGGTCTCGAGCTGAGGAATATCAACGGCACTCATCAGGCCGTCCTTGAGTAACTGGCTGACAATGACACCTGCACCATGGTAACGCAGGCCGCCGGCATGGATATTGGCCGGCATGAAATTATGTCCCAGCGTGAACATAGGCAGCAAAGGCGTATAGCCGGCCTCATCGCCGAAGTCGTACTGGAACACGCCGCGCGTGAGCTTCGGGCAGGAAGCCGGTTCGGCAGCGACGAACTGCGTCTGGCGTCCCTCGAGAATGTTATGGCGCATGAAGGGGAAGGAGATGCCGCCGAAGTTGGAACCGCCGCCAAAGCAGGCGATCACGATATCGGGATATTCGCCAGCCATCTGCATCTGCTTCTCGGCTTCGAGGCCAATGATGGACTGGTGCAAAGCCACATGATTGAGTACGGAGCCTAAGGTGTACTTGCAGTTGGGCGTGCTCATGGCCAACTCGATAGCCTCGGAGATGGCAGTACCGAGCGAGCCTTGGTTCATGGGGTCGCGGGTGATGATGTCCTTACCGGCGCGGGTCGACATGGAGGGCGATGCCTCGACGGTAGCACCGAAGGTCTGCATGATGCTGCGACGATAGGGTTTCTGATTATAGCTAATCTTCACTTGGTAGACAGCGCATTCGAGTCCGAAGACCTTGGCGGCATAACTCAAGGCGGCTCCCCACTGTCCGGCACCGGTTTCGGTGGTGATGTTGGTCACGCCCTGCATCTTATTATAGTAAGCCTGCGGCAGGGCGGAGTTCAGTTTGTGGCTGCCCACGGGGCTGACGCTCTCGTTCTTGAAATAAATGTGAGCCGGCGTGCCGAGCGCTTCCTCCAGGCCGTAGGCGCGCACCAGAGGCGTAGAGCGATAGTATTTGTACATCTCGCGCACTTCCTCGGGAATGTCTATCCACGCATCGGTCTGGTTAAGTTCCTGACGGGCCAGTTCCTCAGCAAAAATGGGGAAGAGGTCTTCGGCCTTCAGGGGCTGCTTGGTAGCGGGATGGAGGGGAGGCATGGGCTTGTTCACCATGTCGGCCTGGATGTTGTACCACTGTGTGGGAATCTCGCTCTCGGGCAAGATGAAGCGCTTCTGTCTGTTACTCATAGAAGTGTAAATAATAGGTTAACGTGTTACGGGTGCAAAGTTACGAAAAGTTTGCCATGCTGCAAGGTTTTCCTCCAATATTCTTCTATTCTTTCTGAAATGCCGACAAAATGTAAATAAGGGAGGCGTTCCTCACGGATGGCCTCCCACTCAATTTCAAAACGATATAAAGAATTCTGTTTGCGGGTGCAAAGGTACGACGAAATGGCCTTTCCTGCAATACCTAAAAGCAATGATTTTAGGCCAGACGACTCTCTACATCGTTTCTCCAGTCGCCGTTCTTCTGCACGAGAAGCGTCTGGATGCCCAAGGCTTCGGCAGCTGCGATATTGGCGGGACTGTCGTCAAGGAAGAGCGTCTCCTCAGGGCGGATAGCGGCATCGGAGAGCATGTGCCGGAAGATTCCCTCGTCGGGTTTCATGATACCCACTTCATAGGAGGTGTAGCATTTCTCAAGAAAGCTGCCTAAGGGTCGGCCGGAAGCCGAGAAACTGGCGCTCTCAGCCCACGACTGCACAAAGGGATTCGTGTTGGACAGCAGGAAAGTACGGTAGCCGCGGCGGCGCAACTCGTCGAGGTAGGCCAGTTTCTGTTCGTTGACAGGTGCTCCGACATAGCCCAACCAGGCTGTGCGGACGGCGTCCATCGTGAGCGGCCGCGTGCACAGGGGTTGCAAGGCCTGGATGAAAGCCTCCGGGCCGATGCGGCCACTCTCAAGGTCTTCGAAGATGCCACGCTGGTGGTAGCGGTCGAGACGCTGGTCGGCATCGGGCAGACCCATCTGCCGGAAAGCAGCAATGGCGCCCTCGTAGTCGAGGTCGAAGATGACCCCGCCGAAGTCAAAAGCAATGTTCTTTATCATACACATCAGTTGCCGTCGGGCTTTTCGGCTTCAAAGAAAGGTGAATCGTTCCAGTGGAAATGTTCGAATGCGTCGGGATGGGCCGGGTCGAAAGCCTGGTATTCGGGACGAAGGGCAGAGAGGATGGGCAGCTGCAGCTGCTTCATTCCCTCGACGATGCACTTGGCAATCTCGTAAGCGCCGTAGGGGTTGAAGTGGGTATTGTCCTTGAAGTCCTTCGTCTGCCCCGGATAAGAGCCTGCCGGATAGTGGACAAAGGCCTGCTTGCTCTGCTCCTCGCCCATGGCTTCGTAGAACGTGCGCGTCATCTCATGAAGGTCGATGACGGGCACCTGCTCTCGCTTGGCCACCCACTTCATGGCTTCAGGATAGTCTGCGTGCGTCTCCTGAATGCGTCCGTCCTTGAAGGATCGGCGCTGTGTAGGCGTGACAAAGATGGGCGTCGCCTTACGCGCGCGCGTTTCATCTATAAAGGTCTTGAGTGCCGTGGCAAAGTTATAGTAGGCTCCGGCGCCGGGCTGCCGCTGTTTCTGGTCGTTGTGTCCAAACTCGGCAATGAGATAGTCGCCTGCCTTCATCATGGAGAGGACCTTGGCCAGACGGCCCACGCCGATAAATGTGCTGGCCGACTCGCCGCTCTCTGCAAAATTGGCGAAGGCCACACGGTCGCCGAACCAGCGTGTGACCATCTGCCCCCACGACGCCCAGGGCTCGTAGTCCTGGTCGACAACTGTGGAGTTGCCGCAGAGGAAGACGGTGGGCACGTCGGGAGCCGGGGCGATGGTGACGGCAGCACAGGCAGGAGCGTCACCGTTGATCTCTATGGTCAGACGGTCGTCCCAGTTGAGTTTGGTCTCCTCACGTTTCTTGATGCGCACGCGCTGCGTGTCGGAGATAACGGGCGAGTGCTTATTGACGATGAAGGAAACTTCGCGCAGCTCACCCTTCCGCGTAGAAAGGTTCTCGACGAAGAGGCGGCGGCTCTCGGCACGCACCGTAGTCGTAGCCGCACGGCGGCGTGAACCCAGCAGCACCGTGACGCGATAGTTGCCGTCGGGCACGCGAAGGCTGAAGAAGAAAGGCGCCGTGCCGTCTGTTGATGCGGGCGAGGCTATCAGGTCGAAACCATAGTCGGAAGCCGCGGAATAGCGGTCGGTGGTGAGTACCTGTGTGGCTCCGGCCAGCTGCACCTTCTTATCGGTCGTGAAGCGGAAACTCCACGGTTGCGCTGCAGCCGTCCAGGGCAGTGTCGCCAAGAGTGCAGCGAGAAAAGTTTGTCTCATGCTCATGATGTTATTTCAGTTGCATATCGCCGTCAAAGATACGTATTTCCCCCGAGAAAAGCGTCCCTTACCAACGAAAAAACACAAAGGAAGCAAAAAAAGTGCGATTCTGCTTGGCTGTTTCATTGAAAAGCCGTACCTTTGCGCTCGGTTTTCGGAAAGAGACCTGCCGACATGGCTCAGTTGGTAGAGCAACGCATTCGTAATGCGTGGGTCCGGGGTTCGAGTCCCCGTGTCGGCTCCAATAACGAACAAATCGCAGATACTTACCATGAGTGTCTGCGTTTTTGCTTTCAAGCGCGATGACGAAGAAGAAAAGAAACATCCTCATTGCTTCACTGACGGCACTGGTCCTGCTGGCCGGTACGGCTGTATGGGCGGTTCGAAGTGTACTGAGCCCGGCCTTCGAACTGAACGAGACGGCCTACGTCTTCATCCGCCCTTCGACCACAGAGCCCGACCTCCTCACACAAATTCAAGAGACAGCGCACCTCCGCTCGCTTGCGGGCTGGCGACTTCTACGCATGTTCGTCAGCTTTCAGCCCCGTACAGGTCGCTACGCCGTGGAACCTGACGACAATATGCTCACGCTCCTGCGCCGCCTGCGCAACGGTCAGCAGACGCCTGTGCGCCTGACACTTCCCTCTGTGCGCCGAATGCACCGCCTGGCTGGTTTTCTTTCCCAACGTCTGATGCTGGATTCGGCTGAGGTGGCAGAGGCGTTTGCCGACGAGCAGTTCGCAGCCCGCTACGGCTACAGCACCGCTACCCTGCCCGCCCTGTTCATACCCAATACCTACGAGATTTTCTGGAATACCTCGCTCGATGCTTTCATGCAGCGGATGCAGCGCGAGAACGCGGCATTCTGGAACACCAAGGGCCGCGAAGCTGCCGCCAAGGAACTGGGAATGAGCCACGAAGAGGTCGTCACCCTGGCCAGTATCGTGGACGAGGAGACGACCAACGACGGCGAGAAGCCGCGAGTGGCCGGTGTCTATCTGAACCGACTGCGGATGCACATCCCCCTGCAGGCCGACCCTACGGTGAAGTTTGCCACGGGCGACGACTCCCTGCGCCGCATCACGGGGCAGCATCTGCGCATGCAGAGTCCATACAACACTTATCTTAACCTTGGACTGCCCCCGGGGCCTATCCGCATCCCCAGCATCGCAGGCATCGACGCCGTGCTGCAGGCGGAGCAGCATCAGTTCCTCTATTTCTGCGCGAAAGAAGACTTCAGCGGCGCCCACAATTTCGCCCGAAGCTATCCTGAGCACTTGGCCAACGCCCGCCGCTACCAGCGAGCGCTGAACCAGAGAGGAATCCGATGAGACATTGAAAGGTCGAATAATTGAAAGATTGAAAGGTTGAACTTTTGGGGCAGCGGGCGCCATCAGGCTTGCTTGAATGGCCGAGACGTAACAAGAGTCAGCGAACCTAAATATAGGACATTAGAAAAATTCAAGGATACTTGAAACATCAAGTAATCAAGCCCAGGCGCTTCAGGCCGTTGACGCCCAAAGAAGCGGCACAGCCGAATGAAGACTGAGGTTTGAGAATCGGAACTATAACATCGAAACATAAAAGAAGAACGGCATGAGTGCAACCCTTAGATTCAACGTGGTCAGCGAGGCGTTCAAGAAACACCCCGTCGAGGTGCCTGTACCCAGCGAACGGCCATCCGAGTTTTACGCTAAATACGTGTTCAACCGCGAGAAGATGCGGAAATACCTGCCCGCCGATGTCTACCGACAGATGATTGACGTGATGGACGGCGACGCTACGCTCGACCTCCAGACCGCCGATGCCGTAGCCGAAGGCATGAAGCGATGGGCGATGAGTCTGGGCGCCACACACATCACCCACTGGTTCCAGCCTCTGACGGAAGGCACTGCCGAGAAGCACGACGGCTTCGTGGAACACGACGGCAAGGGAGGGATGATGGAAGAGTTCACCGGCAAGCAGTTGGTGCAGCAGGAACCCGATGCCAGCTCGTTCCCCAGCGGAGGCATCCGCTCTACGTTCGAGGCGCGCGGCTACTCGGCCTGGGATCCGGCATCGCCGGTCTTCGTCATCGGCGACACACTGATGATTCCCACCGTCTTCATCGCCTACACCGGCGAGGCACTGGACTACAAGGCACCGCTGAAGAAGGCGCTGCACGCCGTGAACCGCGCCGCCACTGCCGTGGCACAACTGTTCTATCCGGAAGTCAAGAAGGTCATCTCCAACCTCGGATGGGAGCAGGAGTATTTCCTCGTGGACGAGGGTCTTTACGCCGCACGGCCCGACCTGTTGATGACCGGCCGCACGCTCATGGGGCACGACAGCGCCAAGAACCAGCAGATGGACGACCACTATTTCGGCAGCATTCCCGAACGCGTGGCGGCTTTCATGAAGGACCTGGAGATTCAGGCGCTGGAGCTGGGCATCCCCTGCAAGACGCGCCACAACGAGGTGGCCCCCAACCAGTTTGAGTTAGCGCCCATCTACGAAGAGACGAACCTGGCCGTAGATCACAATATGCTGATTATGATGCTCATGAAGAAGGTGGCGCGCAAGCACGGCTTCCGCTGCCTGCTCCACGAGAAGCCCTTTGCGGGCGTCAACGGTTCGGGCAAGCACAATAACTGGAGCCTCAGCACCGACACGGGCGTCCTCCTGCACAGCCCCGGCAAGACGCCGCTGGACAACCTGCGCTTCATCACGTTCATTGTGGAGACGCTCATGGCCGTGTGGAAGCACAACGGTCTGCTGAAAGCCAGCATCGTCAGCGCCACCAACGCCCATCGCCTGGGCGCCAACGAGGCACCGCCAGCCATCATCTCCAGCTTCCTGGGCAAACAGCTGACAGAGGTGCTGGAGCATCTGGAAAAAGAGAGCCTGCCTCTGGGCGAGGACGGTGAAGGGACGCTGGCCACCAAGCACACGATGCACCTCGACATCCCACAGATTCCAGAACTGCTCGTCGACAACACCGACCGCAACCGCACGTCGCCCTTTGCCTTCACCGGCAATCGTTTTGAGTTCCGCGCCGTGGGCAGCGAGGCCAACTGCGCCAGCGCCATGATTGCGCTGAACGCCGCCGTGGCCGAAGCGCTCATGGATTTCCGCACGCGCGTCGATGCCCTCATGGCCGACGGCACAGAGAAGATGAAAGCCATCCTGCAGGTGGTGCGCGAGGACGTGCGCACCTGCAAGCCCATTCACTTCGACGGCAATGGCTACAGCAACGACTGGAAAATCGAAGCCGCACAGCGCGGTCTGGACACTGAGGCCTCGGTGCCCCTGGTCATCGACCGCTATCTCGACGAACAGAGCGTGGCGATGTTTGCCAAAACGCATGTCTTCACACGCACCGAGCTGGAGGCGCGCAACGAAATCAAATGGGAGACGTACACGAAGAAGATACAGATCGAAGCCCGCATCTTCGGCGACCTCTGCCTGAACCACATCATTCCCGTAGCCACGCGCTACCAGAGTGCGCTCATCGACAACGTCCACAAGACGCGCCAGATCTTCCCTGCCAACGTGGCAGAGCGCCTCACGGCCAACAATGTCTCGCTCATCCAGCAAATCGCCGAGCACAGTTCGTTCATCACCGAGCACGTGCAGAAGCTCATCGACCATCGCCGCGTGGCCAACCGCATCGAGAGCGAGCGCGAGAAGGCCATCGCCTACCACGACACCGTGGCGCCGCTTATCGAGCAGATTCGCCGCCATGTGGACAAACTCGAACTAATCGTGGACGACGAACTCTGGCCGCTGCCCAAGTACCGCGAGATCCTATTCGTGCGATAACGCCACAGGTTTTTCCATCATCCCCGAAGTGACCGAGCCGAGTGTCTCAGGGCTTTTCGTTTGAAAATCAGCCAGTTCTTGAGCAAGAACCTGTCAGCTTTTGAGTGAGAGTCCTTGAGGGTTCCCCGGACCCCTTAGAGGTTCTGCACGGCCACCGTTAGAGGCTCCGACGAAAACCCTTAGCACTTTTCGTCAAAACCCTTAACACTTTTAGCTAAAAGTCTTGGCACTTTTTGCTAAAACCCTTAAGAGTTTTTACTAAAACCCTTAAGAGTTTTTCCGGGTGTTGCAGAGAGGCTGTACGAAACCCTCTTCGATCCCGGCGAAAGCCCCCCGGAGGTCCAGTCCTGCGGCCTTAGCACTCTCGGCAGAAAGCACCATGAGCAGCGTGCGGGAGCCTTAGGGGAATCACGACGGTCATGCCTTTGCAGAAAGTACCGCACATGTCATTTTCCCGTATTCACCGGGAGGACATGTGCGGTACTTTCTTAACCGGAACCGGTTCGCGAAGCCCATGTAAAGGCGACCAGCCCCTGCCGCTTGCGGCGGCGGGCAACGGCCTGTCGCCGACCTGTCAGCGGACGAGCACCTTCCTGCCGTTGACGATGTAGAGGCCAGGCGCCAGACCGGTGCGGAAGTTGTCGTAGGAAGCCCCCTGCTTCAGCCGGACACCACGCAGGTCGTAGACGTCGAAGCGAGAAGCGTGGCGCGCCATGTCGCCGTGCTCGGTGTCGACGACGAGGTCCGACGAGCCTTCGCCCGTGCCCTCGTCCGAGGGGTAACCGTTGAGTTCCTCGTCGGTCAGTTCATACGGAGTGAGGGTGGCATACATATAATTGGCCCGTGAGCGCAGCCACTTCTTGGCATTGGTCGTGGTGGTAGCGTAGTTGGTGTTGTCCTTGTCGCTCCAGTAAGTGGAATTATTGTTATTCTCCAATGACGGCCGTGCGAAGCGGTAGTACTCGTCGCAGTAGTCAACAATCTCTTCAAGATGATCGCGCATGAAGCGCGTCCATGCCACGTACATCGCGCGGTCGAGCGGCTCGCCGGCCTGCCGCAGCTTACGCATGAAGGCAGAAGCCTCGAAACTGCTTTGATTCCAATACTTCTCCGTGGCACCGCCTTGGAAATAGGAACGACCGTGGTACTCATAGCCAAAACTCCAGTCGAGGTCCCAGACAGGGCCCCAATGGAACTTCGCTTCGGGGTCGAGGACATCGGGGTGATACAGGAAAGTGCTCTTGGGGTGGGTCAGCTCGTAGTTTTCTATAAACTCAACGGCCAGCAGGTAGCGGGCCAGACTCTCTACATCGACTTCGGAAGAGATGTCCTCTCCCTGGTCCACCAGCTTCGTGAAGGCGTTGAAACGGTCCATGATCTGATCGGTGGAGGTCAGCTCGGTCGTGGTCAGGTCGAAGACGTCGCCGTTCGTTCCGGGCTCCGGGAACTTGATTTTCACGGGCAGATTGCCGGGCGAGGAGGTGCATGGCGTCTCGTCGGCGTCGGCGCCATAGGTGTCCAGTTCCAGGAAGGCAGCCCTCATCTCGTCTGCCAGGTCGATGCTGTTGTTGCTGAAGCCCACCTTCTCCGTGAAGTTATAGCTGCCCCAGTATTGGTCGTTCATGTAAAGTTCCACGGGCACGATATGGTTGGCAGCTTCCGTCCCTATCAGCCCTGCAGCGAACATGCCGATGGCATTGCTGGTCATGGAGCCGCTCTGGCGGTTGGCCAGCAGCACCCAACTCTTGCCCTTGGTCAGCCCGAAAGGCTTCACTTTTTTGGCGAACTTCAGGCGGTAGGGGTTCTTGGACCAGGGGTTGGAGCCGTTCCAGCTGCTGTTGCCACGCCCCTTGATCTGTACGGTCGTGCTCTCCATGTCGGGGAAGACACCGGCGCCGTCGATGCGGATGGTAGCATCATAGTAGTAGGTTTTGCTGTCCGGCACGGTGCCGTAGCCGTACTCGTCCGTGCCGTCAATGTTAATATAGACGCTGGGGACCTTCGTGGCCCTGTCGGTCAGCCAGTTCATGCGAAAATCATAGTCGTGGCCCATCGGCAGCCAAGTCAGCTGATACTCTGCGGGCGAAGCCTCCTCACTGATTTCGGTGACCTCGTAGAACTTGAGCTCGGCCACGCAGAAGTAGTTCTTGTAGTTGGCCGAAAGCATCATCACGCGGAAGTAGCGGCAAGGCTGCTCCAGGCGGACAGGCGAGGGCTTGTTGACGGCTCCCTGAGCTGTGGAGAGTCCGTCGGTCTCGGAATAGCGCTGCACCTCCTGCCATTCGGTGCCGTCCTGGCTGGCCCAGAGGCTCACCATGGTGGCCGAACGGCCGCCGGTGTCGCCGCGGTTCTGATAGGAATAGCAGAGCGTATGGACCGGCTCGGGCAGGGTGACGTCGATATAGGGGAAGTCGTACTCGTCGAGCTTGGCATTGGGACCGTCGCCCCAGGTGGAATGGAAGAAGGTGGACGGGTCGTTGTCGATGGCCTTATCCAGGTCCTCACGCTCGGGATAGTTCGTGGGCGCATTGGTCGAGAGCATGTCGCGGGTGAGGGGAATCTCAGTTTCCTTGTAGGTGACATTGCCTACGACAGCAGGCTTCGTCATAACGGACTTCAGGACGCGCATCCCCGGAAAAGCACACGTAATGCGATGCTGGTCGGCAAAGCGCACACGGCTCACCTTGCTGCGCAGGCGCACGGTGTCGTCCAGATAGACCTCAGCCCGGGCGTCAGACACCTTGAACGAAGGCGTCAGCCACCGGCCGATGGCGGTCACGTCGCCCGTGATGGACTTGTCGGTGACCACGAACGTGGTATCGGCATACAGCTGGTGATTGAACTTGTTGTTGAACTTGAAGGACGTGATGTCCGGGCGCGCCACAACGGTCGGCTGGTCATAAGCCTCCAGGTCGGACAGGGCGTAGGTGTAGGTGCCGCCGTAGACATCCGTCACCACCAGCGAGGTACCTTTCTCCTGCACCGAACGGACAAGCGTTCCGGGAAAGGCATCGACGCTGAAATCTTTCTTCACCACAAACAGCGTATCTGCTTTCTCCGCGGCGGATGTCGACAGGGAGAAAGACGGAATCAGCAGGAGAAAAGAAGCTATCAGAGCGTACAATTTGTTCATAGTAAACATGTGATTTATTAACTTTGCGCGGGCAAAGGTACATATTATCTGCCAACCTTTCCCTCTTTTTACCTTAAAATCTGCTAAAAAGGATTGAAAAGTTTGGTTTTCACGTCCATTCGCACTACTTTTGCTACCCGAAAAAATAGCGTCATGGAGCAAACGATGTTCGACACCCTGCTGGAACTGCCCTTGTTTCAGGGACTGGGACGCGGGGATCTGACCCGCATCCTGGAGTCGACGCGCCTGGAATTTGAGACCCTCCCTGCCGGAACATTGCTGCTGCGGCAGGATGATGTCTGCGACGAAATCGTGTTCGTTATCGGCGGGAAAGTTCATGCAGAGACGCTGGCTGCCGACCGCCTGTGGAGCGTGGACGAGGCACTGAACGTGCCGACGGTAGCGGGACTGGAGGTGCTCTACGGAAGCCGACGCACTCACCGCCACAACGTGTACGCCGACACACCCGCACGCATCCTGAAGATGGACAAGCGCACCGTGGGCGCCCTGACAAGCTATTTCGAAGTGTTCCGGCTGAACGTGCTCAATTACCTCACCACGCTTATTGCCAGGCGCTTTCAGCTCGACTGGCTGCCCGCTCCAGAGTCGCTGGAAGGAAGGCTCATCGCTTTCTTCCACGCTCACGTGAGTCACCCCGCCGGGACAAAAAAGTTTCACATCGCACTGCGAACACTCGGCCACTATCTCGGAGAGGACCATCGCTATGTCTCACGAGCCCTGCACCGCCTCAGCGACAAGGGACTGCTCAGAATGGAACGCCGCACCATCGAGATTCCACGCTTCGAATTGCTACTCCAATCAATGAAATAAAAATACCGTTCATGAGAGAGAACCCCTTCTTCACCAAGCACTACCCCACTCCACACGAGACGGCACCCTTCCAGGATATCCGCTTCGAGGACTTTGAACCCGCCGTCCTCGAAGGCATTCGCCAAGACGACGCATTTATACAGTCGGTCATCGACAACCCCGAACCGCCGACCTTCGAGAATACCATCGCCATTACTGCACCGGACGACCTGCTGGAACGAGTGACCAAAGTCCTGTTCAACCTGCTCTCGTCCGAGACCTACGACGAACTGGACGCACTGGCACAAAAGCTTTCCCCCATACTGACCGAGCACGCGAACAACCTGATGTTCAACCGCCCGTACTTCGAGAGAATACGCACGGTGTACAGACAATACCATCCTGCCAACCCGAAAGAGACACCGGCACCCCGCACACTGACCCCGGAAGAGCAGACCTTGCTTGACAAAAGCTACGAAGGATTCATCCGCGCAGGTATCGACCTGGATAAGGAAAAGCAGCAGCGGCTCAGGGAAATCAACACCGAACTGAGCCAGCTCACCCTCACCTTCTCGCAGAATGACCTCAAGGACAGCAACAGCTACGAACTGCACGTCACCGACGAGCGCCAGCTCAGCGGACTGCCTGACTCGGCGCGCGAAGCAGCTGCACTCGCCGCCACCGAGCGCGGAAAAGAAGGATGGGTGTTCACCCTGCAGGCTCCCTCCTACGGACCTTTCATGACCTATGCCGACGACCGAGAACTGCGACGTCAGCTCTACATGGCGAAGAACACCGTCTGCATCAAGCCCAACGAATACAACAACACGGAGGTGGTCCGACAAATCGTCAACCTGCGCCGCGAACGCGCCCAGCTGCTGGGCTACAAGAACCACGCAGACTATGTCCTTTGCCATCGCATGGCGGAGAATGCCGACAACGTCTACCACCTGTTCGACCAGCTACTCGAAGCTTACATGCCTGCAGCACGCAAGGAAGTCGAGGAGATACAGGCTCTGGCACGCCGGCAAGAAGGCGACGACTTCGAGCTGCAGCCCTGGGATTTCTCCTATTATGGACATAAGCTGAAGATGGAACGCTACAACATCGACGCCGAGATGCTGCGCCCTTACTTCGAGCTTTCACGCGTCAAGGAAGGGGTCTTCGGACTGGCCACACGACTCTATGGCATCACCTTCCGTGAGAATCCCGACATACCCGTCTATCATCCCGACGTTCAGGCCTTCGACGTCCTGGACAAGGACGGCAGCTTCCTCGCTGTTCTCTATACCGATTTCCATCCGCGCAAATCCAAACAAAGCGGTGCATGGATGACGTCGTACAAGGATCAGTGGATCAGCAAGGAAGACGGCAACAGCCGACCGCACGTCTCGCTGGTGATGAACTTCACAAAACCGACAACGACGAAGCCCGCACTGCTCACGCTGGGAGAAGTGGAGACCTTCCTCCATGAGTTCGGACACGCCTTGCATGGCATCTTTGCCAACACACGTTTCTCGGCACTCTCCGGCACGAATGTCTACTGGGACTTCGTGGAACTGCCATCGCAGCTGATGGAGAATTTCGCCGTCGAGCCAGACTTCCTCAACACCTTTGCCCGTCATTATCAGACCGGCGAACCGATACCCGCCGAACTCATACAGCGCATCGTGGACAGCCGCAACTTCAATGTGGCCTACGCCTGCATCCGACAAATCAGTTTCGGACTGCTCGACATGGCGTACTACACGCTCGAGAAACCGCTCGAAGAAGACCTACAGACCTTCGAGCGCAAGGCGTGGAAGCGAGCACAGCTGTTCCCCGAGATACCAGGAACGTGCATGACAGTACAGTTCGGGCACATCATGTCGGGCGGATACTCGGCAGGATATTACAGCTACAAATGGGCAGAAGTGCTGGACGCTGACGCCTTCTCGGTGTTCAAACAGAACGGCATCTTCGACACGAAGACGGCACAACGCTTCCGCGACGAAGTGCTATCCAAAGGAGGCACTGAGCATCCCATGGTACTCTACAAGCGTTTCCGCGGACAAGAACCGACCATCGAAGCTTTACTTAAACGCAATGGAATCAAACAGTAAACTTGATCTGCGCTATCTGCGAATGGCGCGCATCTGGAGCGAGAACAGTTATTGCGTCCGCAGGCAAGTGGGCGCACTCGTCGTCAAGGAAAAAATGATCATCAGTGACGGCTACAACGGCACACCGTCAGGATTCGAAAATATCTGCGAGGACGACACGGGGGTGACCAAGCCCTACGTACTGCACGCCGAGGCCAACGCCATCACCAAAATAGCACGCTCAGGCAACAACTCCGAAGGGGCCACGCTGTACGTCACGGACTCACCTTGCATCGAATGCGCCAAACTCATCATACAGGCGGGCATACGGCGCGTCGTCTATGCACGCGACTATCGTCTGACCGACGGCATCGACCTCCTCAGAAGAGCCGGCATCGACATTCAGCACTTACCCATCGAAGGATTCGAATGAGAGAGGGAAAGCAACTAAGCAAAAGAGAAGAAGATTAAGCAAAAATGAATAACAAATCGCGTTTCGTACCCCTGCTGCTCGCGCTGTCTGTCATCGCAGGCATCGCTCTCGGCGTTTTCTACACAAGCCACTTCTCGGGCAACCGCCTCAGCATCATCAATACAGGCAGCAACAAGCTGAATTACCTCCTGCAAATCATTGACAACAACTATGTTGACACCATCAATGTCAATGAATTGGTGGAGGAAGCCATGCCGCAGATTCTCTCTGAGCTGGATCCGCATTCCAGCTACATCGGCGCTACGGACGCCGAAGAAAGCGTCGAGGAACTCGAGGGCAGTTTCTCCGGAATCGGCGTTCGATTCACGGTGCAGAAGGACACCGTCAACGTGATGAACGTCATCAAAGGAGGGCCGTCCGAGAAAGCTGGCATCCTGGCAGGTGACCGCATTATTGCCGCAGACGACAGCACGCTGATCAAACTGGAGAACATGCAGATCATGAAGCGCCTGCGAGGACCTAAAGGCTCCAAGGTGCGACTGAAAGTCATCCGCCACGGCCACAAAGATGCGCTGACCTTCTCGGTCATTCGCGGCGACGTACCCGTGGAAAGTGTGGACAGCTATTTCATGCTCGACAAGCAGACGGGATATATCTCTATCGAGAACTTCGGGAAAAACACTTACCCGGAGATGATCGTAGCTCTGGCAAAACTGAGTATGCAGGGGATGAAAAACCTCATCATCGACCTGCGCGGCAACAGAGGAGGCTACATGCAGACGGCCATCCAAATGGTGAACGAGTTCCTACCCTCCGGTCAACTCATCGTCTACACTGAAGGACGCAAGTCGCCACGCGAGGACTACACGACCGACGGACGAGGGTCGTTCCAGCAACTGCCGCTGATCGTACTCATCGATGAAGGCTCGGCATCGGCGTCCGAAATCTTTGCCGGCGCCATTCAGGACAACGATCGAGGAACTATCATCGGCCGACGTTCTTTTGGAAAAGGACTGGTGCAGCAACCGATTGAGTTCAAGGACGGAAGCATCGTCCGACTGACCATCGCCCGCTACTACACGCCGTCGGGACGTTGCATACAGAAGCCCTACGAGAAAGGGAAAGGAGAGGAATACGAGAACGACATGATGCTGCGCTATGAGCGCGGAGAGTTTTTCTCTGCCGACAGCATACATCAGGACGGACCAGAATACCATACGCGCCTCGGACGCGCGGTCTACGGAGGCGGAGGCATCATGCCAGATATTTTCATCCCCGAAGACACTACGCTCTTCACCTCTTATTATAAAGAAGCGCTCTTCTCTGGACTTACCATCCAGTTCGCATTCCTCTTCACCGATCAGCATCGTGAGCAACTCTCCCGGTTGAACAGCATGAACGAGATGGAAGCATGGCTCAAACGACAAAATCTGCTTGAACTGTTCGCACGCTATGGCGAGGAACACGGACTGCGGCGGCGCAACCTCATGCTGCAACGTAGCGCTCCGCTGTTCGAACGCAACCTTATCGAGAACATCATCTACAACGCTGAAGACCAACAGTGGCGACTACAGTACCGGAGCAAGGAGGATCTTGCCGTTAAACGTGCCTTGAAACTGATTGAAGAAGGGAACGTGCTTCCCACGGCTCCTGCACATGAATAAATCTGATATCCGGCAGGAAATCCGCCGACGTAAGGCGACCTACTCTGCCCAGCAAAGGGCAGAGCTGTCGCACATCGTTATCAATCAGCTGGAAAGCTTGCCGCAATGGCAGCAGGCGCAGACAGTCTTGCTCTATCATTCCCTGCCGGACGAGGTGGACACCCACGACTTGATTCAGCATTCACGGCAAGCTGGCAAACGAGTGCTGCTGCCCGTCGTGACGGGCAATGACCTGGAGCTTAGAGAATTCCAGAGCGGCGTTGAACTGGCAGAAGGCAGCTTCCACATTCTGGAGCCAAGGGGGGAGGCATTCACAGATTTCGAAACCATTTCAATGGCGGTTATCCCTGGCGTCGCTTTTACGAAGGAAGGACTACGCCTCGGACGAGGAAAGGGATTTTACGACCGCCTGCTGCCCCTGCTGAAAAAAGCCTACAAAGTGGGCATCTGCTGGCCTTTTCAACTGGTAGGGCAGATCCCATGCGAAACTCACGACATCCCCATGGATGCCGTCATTGCCGGAGAAGGAGACCTTTAGCTGAGTACAATGTGGTCGATCACCTGTGCACCCACATGTTCATTTAGGCGGTACACAAGACTCTGACGACCATACATCAATTCCTGGCGGAGTACGGACGATTTCAGCTTAACGTACAACACACGATTACGAATCTGCAGGTTCGACGTCAGCTGTGCGATACCCTGCCCGACGACCTCCGGCCACGATTGCAACAATCGGTATTCATTGTAAGGAGTCTCCAGTCCTTCCTCACGCAGGAACTGGTGAACGATGTCTCCGACTTGCTCTGCCTGGTGTCTTCTCATGCGCTGATGTTTCCTTGTTTAACGTGATACAATTGGTATTCACCTCCCATCCGTCCAAGAATCTGGTCCAAATGGTCGCGGTTCGTGTCCGTAATGAAGATTTGTCCAAAGCTATCACCTGCCACCAGGCGGACAATTTGCTCGACACGATGGGCATCAAGTTTGTCAAAGATGTCGTCCAGAAGCAGGAGCGGCGTAGTCTGGCTGCCCGTGCGGCGAAGGAAATCAAACTGGGCCAGCTTCAGAGCAATGAGGAAAGTCTTGTTCTGCCCCTGTGACCCCTCACGTTTGACGGCATATCCGCCAAGGGTCATCTCCAACTCGTCTTTGTGAACGCCATGCAAGGAGTAACCCATCACCAAATCCTTGCTACGACTGTCGCGGATTACATCCAGAAGATTACCGCGTTGGGCATGAGAAACATACGAGAGTCCTACCTGCTCACGCTCTTCACTGATAAGGGCATAGAAGTGTTGGAAAATAGGAATGAACGCATCCACATAAGCCCGCCGGGATTCGAAGAGAAACTGTCCGTGTCGGGCCATCTCCTCTTCCCACAAGGACAGCAGTTCCAAATCTGGTCCGGGGTCTTCCATCTTCAAAAGAGCATTGCGCTGTTGAAGGGCTTTGTTATAGTTCACCAGCGCATCCAGATAGCGATAATCGGTCTGCGAAAGAACCACATCCAGGAAGCGGCGACGCTCATCGCTGCCGCCACCTATCAGCTCACCGTCTTGAGGCGATACGACCACCAAAGGTAACAAACCGATATGTTCCGAAAGACGTTTATAAGGTTTCTTGTTGCGCTTCAATTGTTTCTTTTGCCCGCGCTTCAAACCAAGATAAATCTCTTCTTTCATTCCGTCTTCACGGCTGTACTGCCCCTGTAGCACGCAAAAGTCTTCTCCATGACGGATACACAAGGAATCCACTCCACCCCCAATGCTCTTGCACAGAGAAAGAAAATGAATTGCATCGAGCAGGTTCGTTTTTCCCTCACCGTTCTGTCCGATGAAGCAGTTCAGCTTCGGTGAAAGTTCGAGGTCTGCCTGCGTAATATTCTTATAGTTTAAGATGGATAATTTGTGAAGAATCATGGAACATTGGCACTCAAAACGGCCACAAAATTACGTTTTCTTGCCCAAAAACCGAAATAATAGGGCAAAAAGTTGAACGTCCCGCAGAAATTAACTACTTTTGTGCCGCTTTTTGACAAGTTAGGTCATTGCGAAAGCATTCATCTACGAAAATAACAATAAATAAAACTATAAAGAAAATGGCAAAGAAGACAAATGCAGCTCCCGTCGAGAATATCGAAGCCGTGAGCATGACTGAAGCGTTCATTGACAAGTACAAGAAACACATCATCTATGGTGTCTGCGGAATTATTGTGATTGCCGCCGCCATCATCGCCTACGTGCAGTTCGTACGCAATCCTAAAATTGCCAAGGCCAACGAGGCGCTGTTCACCTGCGAGAACTACTTCGCACAGGACAACTATGAGAAAGCTCTCAACGGCGACGGACAGGGATGTGTTGGTTTCCTGAAAGTGGCCGATGAATATGGTAGTACCAAGGCTGGTAACCTCGCACACCTCTATGCCGGCATCTGCTATGCACAGACGGGAAAGTTCGAAGAAGCCAAGCAGCAACTCGAGAAGTTCTCGGAGAAGGACGATGCCATCATCTCCCCCGCAGCTATCGGTATGCTGGGCAATGTTTACGCCAACCTCGGACAGAACGACAAGGCTATTGACTATCTGCTGAAAGCCGCAAAGGCTGCAGACAATGCCAGCCTCTCACCCATATACCTCATCCAGGCTGGAGAATTGTATGAGGCAGAAGGAAAAGCTGACAAGGCTCTGGAATGCTACCAGCAGGTGAAGACCAAGTACGTCACGTCCATGGCTGTCCAGCAGCAGGAAATTGACAAGTACATCGAGCGCGTCAGCAAGTAAACATGGCATCTGCTCTGCACAACCTCTCGTCCTATGATGCTACCGCCGTTCCCGACGCAATGGGCATGCGGTTTGGCATCGTTGTTGCCGACTGGAACGACAAGTACACTTATGCGATGGCTGAAGCAGCAGTCCAGACACTCATCCATCATGGCGCCGACGAGAGCGACATCGTCATCAAGCATGTCCCTGGAAGCTTTGAACTCATCTATGGAGCGACATGGATGGTAGACAATGCAGAAGTCGATGCCGTCATTGCCATTGGATGTGTCATTCGTGGCGACACGCCGCACTTCGACTATATCTGCCAAGGCACTACACAAGGACTCGCCGACCTTAACACACGCGGCGAAGTGCCAGTCGTTTACGGATTGCTCACTTGCAATACGCCTCAGCAAGCAGAAGAACGCTGCGGAGGACGTTTAGGCAATAAAGGCACCGAATGCGCAGTTACTGCCATTAAGATGGTTGCCTACAAGGAAGACTAAAACAAGAAAAGCCCCTTCCCGACCTTCCCCCAAGGGGAGGGGTTTCATCCACATGGAAGCCCCTCCCCTTGGGGGAAAGTCCGAAAGGGGCCTTATCAATTATGGCAAAAGAGAAACAGAAGACCATCAATATCAAGAACCGCAAAGCGGAATTCGATTATTATTTGATGGATAAATATACTGCCGGTTTGGTACTGACAGGGACGGAAATCAAAAGCATCCGCCTCGGCAAGGCAAGTCTGGTAGACACTTACTGCATCATACTCCATGGCGAGGTATGGGTTAAGAACATGAACGTATCGCCCTACTTCTATGGCACTTATAATAACCATGCAGCCCGCCGTGACCGTAAACTTCTCTTGAATCGCCGTGAGATACGCAGGCTTCAACAAGCCACCAAGAGTCCCGGATTCACCATCGTCCCGACCCTTCTGTTTATAGACGAGAACGGACGAGCTAAGCTTGACATCTATCTGGCACGAGGCAAGCACAGCTTTGACAAACGCGAAACGCTGAAGGAGAAAGAAGACCGACGCGCCATCGACCGCCAGTTCAAACATAACTATTAGCACATTTTTTCGTGACACCTTCACTGCATCGGTAATAATGCCCAAGACAGCCGTCAAGATGCCACCTGCAACAGTTGCCCAAGCAGCGCCTATTGCTGCCGCTAAGATAGCATTAATAAAAGTGCCTGCAAGTTTTGCTTGCTGGAAAATCCGCCCCCTATGAACACGACACCTGCCTCCCCGTCTCCCCTCCCCGCTTCTGCGGCCTCATCCACTCTTTGCCATAGTGTCCGGCACGTCAGCGACGGTTCTCCCCTCCCCGTCTCTGCTACATCATCCCTCCTTGCAGAAGCCCTCACCAACCATCGGCCCCTGCTCCTTGACGGAGCCATGGGCACGATGATTCAGTCGTATCATCTTCGGGAAGACGACTTCCGTGGCACCTTCACGAAGCTATCAGCCCAGCAAGCGGGCAATAATGATCTCCTTTGCCTGACACGCCCCGACATCATCGCCGACATCCATCGACGCTATCTTGCCGCCGGTGCCGATATCATCACTACCAACACCTTCAACGCCCAGCGCATCTCCCTCGCAGACTACGGTTGTGCCCACCTCGTCCGCGACATCAATCTCGCTGCCGCCCATATAGCACGAGCCGCTGTCGCCGCCCATTCCGCTGACAGTTCCGCATCCTTCACCTCTTCCACGTCAACCCCTGCTCCCAAGTTCTCCGACCCCGTCAGCCCAATCCCCACGCCCCACGACACCCCTGTGTCTGGTGCATCAGCGCCAATCTCCCACGCTTCCTTTGTTGTCGGCTCCATTGGGCCTACAAACAAATCCCTCTCCATGAGTCCGGACATCAGCGACCCGGCTCTACGTGCCATCACTTTCGACGAGATGGTCGATGCTTACGTCGAACAGATGACCGCCCTCCTCGAAGGCGGCGTGGACGCCCTCCTCATCGAGACCATCTTCGATACCCTCAATGCCAAGGCAGCCATCTACGCCGCCGACGAAGCCATGCGACATGCTCAGCGCCGTGTACCTCTGATGCTGTCCATAACCATCAGCGACCGTGCCGGGCGTCTACTGAACGGCCAGACACTCGAAGCATTCTTCGTCTCCGTGCTTCACGCCGCCCCTCTCACCATCGGCCTCAACTGCTCCTTCGGTGCCGAGGAGATGCTTCCCCACCTCCGTCTGCTACGCAGTTTGGTCAACAGGCATAACCTACGCGCGCACGAACATATATATATAAGTGCCTACCCCAATGCGGGGCTGCCCAACCAGATGGGGCTCTATGATGAGACACCAGAGCGCATGGCCGCTCACATCCGTCCCTTCCTCGAAGAGAAGCTCGTGGACATCATCGGCGGTTGCTGTGGCACCACCGACCTGCACATCCGCGCCATCAAAGAAGAGATAAGCACCATAGAGGAAATAGATAAGACCGGAAGCGCTGTCTGTATAGACCATCTGACTCATTCAGAAACTCAAGAAGGCCCCTTCCCCTCCCTGTCCCTTTCTGGCCTGGAGCCCCTTCTCCTCACTCCAGAGGTAGGCTTCATCAATGTCGGTGAGCGCTGTAACGTAGCGGGTTCCCGTAAATTCCTTCGCCTTATCCGCGAGAAGCAATACGACGAAGCCGTGGAGATTGCCCGTCAACAGGTGGAAGACGGTGCACTCGTTCTTGACATCAATATGGACGACGGCCTTTTGGACACCGCCGAGGAGATCCAACATTTCCTCCGTCTGTTGGCTGCCGAGCCGGACGTCTGCCGTGTTCCCTTCATGGTCGATTCTTCCAAGTGGGACGTCATCCGTGCCGCCCTTGGTTGCATTCCCGGCAAAGCCATCGTCAACAGCATCTCGCTCAAAGAGGGAGAAGATATCTTCCTCGACCACGCACGCGAACTTCATCGTATGGGCGCGGCCGTCATCGTCATGGCTTTCGACGAAGAGGGACAAGCCACCACCTATGAGCGCCGCACCTCTGTCTGTGCACGTGCTTACCGACTACTCACCGAGCAAGCGGGTTTCCTGCCTGAGGATATCATCTTCGACCCGAACGTGCTGGCCATCGCTACAGGGATGCCTGAGCACGACCGCTATGCCCTCGACTTCATCCGAGCTACAGGATGGATTCACCAGAACCTTCCTGGAGCCCATATCAGTGGCGGCGTCTCCAACCTCTCCTTTGCTTTCCGCGGTAATAATGAATTGCGCGAAGCCATGCACGCTGTCTTCCTCTATCACGCCCGACATGCCGGCATGGATATGGCCATCCTCAATCCCGCCACACGCGTCACCTACGCCGACATCCCCGCCGACCAACTGACCATCATCGAAGATGCCATCCTTGCGCGACGCCCCGACGCCTGTGAACGTCTCACAGACCTCGCCACAGCCCAAGCCGAACAAGAAGTCCCTGCCAGACGCACCTCCGCGCCCGGTTCTACTTCCGCCCCTGTGCCCGAGCCGTCCGGCTCGGTATCCCCCGCCTCCTCCCTCTCCTCCCGTCTCATCACCGCCCTGCGTCGCGGCACTACCGACACCCTCGAAGCCGACCTGGCTGAGGCCTTGCAAGTCTACCCCACTCCTGTGGCGATTATTGAAGGCCCCTTGATGGAAGGTATGAACCTTGTAGGCAAGTTGTTTGGAGAAGGCAAGATGTTTCTCCCGCAGGTCGTCAAGACCGCCCGCACCATGAAACGTGCCGTAGAAATCCTCCAACCCGCTATCGAAGCCGCAAGAAACACCCCGCCCACAAGACCCACCCCCAGCCCCTCCCGTCAGGGAGGGGAGAAGGCTGGCGCGCAGCTTTCGAGCGATAGCGAGGCTCTCCCCCTGACGGGGGAGCGGGGAGAGGGTCTTTCCCCCGCCACACCTTGCATCCTCGTGGCCACCGTCAAAGGCGACGTCCACGACATCGGCAAGAACATCGTGGCCACCGTGATGGCTTGCAACGGATACAACGTCATTGACCTCGGCGTAATGGTTCCCGCCGAGGCTATAGTCCACGAGGCACTCGAACGGAAGCCCGATGTCATCGGACTTTCAGGCCTTATCACGCCCTCCCTCGAAGAGATGGTGCGCACCGTACATCTCCTTGACCAGGCCGGCATACACGTCCCCGTGCTCATCGGCGGAGCCACGACATCAAAGCTGCATACCGCCCTGCGCATCGCTCCCGTCTACAGTGGTCCCGTCATCCATGTACGCGACGCATCGCAGAACGCCCCGCTTGTAGCACCTTTCCTCAACCCCGCGACAGCCAACGAAGCACGCGCCCAGCTCTCAGCCGAGCAGGAAGCCCTGCGCGCGGCTCACGCACAGCCCTCCACGCCCCTCACCTCTCTCGAAGAAGCCCGTGCCAATAAACCACGCTTTTTTGAAGAGTAAAGAGAGATAAATAATACCTTTCTCACTCCATCTTTCAATTTCTCAATCTTTCAATCTTTCAATCTTTCAATTTCTCAATCTTTCAATCTTTCAATCTTCCCAATTCCCATGTTACCCACTCCCTCCAGCGATGACTTTCTCGACAGTGTCCGCCAACGCCTGCTCGACACCATTGGCGGCGAGCTCACGGCCGAGACCATGACACGCCTGAACAGCGATCAAATTACCCTCCTCGCCTATTTCATGCTACGCGACGAAGTCCTCGACGGCGGCTTCGTGCAGCTCATTCACAACGGCCTCGGCCCCTTCATCTTCCTCAATCCCTTCGCCAAAGCCATGCGCCTGTGGGGAGAAGAAGTAGAGACCGAAGGCACCACCGTCCTCCACGACTTCGCTAAACTCATCCAAAAAGGGCGCAAACTCTTCGGTAAACACGGCGAGGCACTGACCCGCCCTTGCACCGACGAAGAGTTCATGGCTCTCTTTGAGCAATATCCTCAGTTTGACGACCTCGACGACACCTTTGTCGAGGATGAAGAAGAGATCACCGCCGTCATCGCACGCTATGTCCAACTGCACCTCGACCACTTCGTTGAGGAAAGACAAAACTAAAAACAGACTACACCATGGTTCCCTTCCTCAGACGACGCTCTGCTTCACAGCCCCTTTTCTTCGTCCTCACTCTCCTCATCCTGGCCTTCTCCTTCCCCGCACGCGCCGAAGATTGGATGGCACGCCTCGATCCCGCAGCATACGTGTATCAGTTATCGATACCCGGCACGCACGATGCGGCCACGGGTAATGGCTTCTCCGGCGATCTCGGAATGTGGCTGGGCGATGCCATGGGGCGCACGCAGGACCTCTCCCTCGCTGAACAATGGGCCGCCGGCATTCGTGCCTTCGACCTCCGCCCCACGGTCAGCGGCGACCACCTGCACATTCACCATGGCATCCTCCCGACAGCCATCTCCTTTGCCGATGCCATGCACTTGCTACGCGACAGCGTCCAGGCCCATCCTTCTGAGTTTGCCATCGTCATTCTCCGCCACGAGGACGATGCCGAGGACGATGCCGCACGCGCACAATGGCCGGCGATGATGGGACAGGTGCTCAAGGACGAGACGCTGGAACCCTTCATCATACCCTTCAGCCGCGACCTCACAGTGAGCGACATGCGCGGACACATCCTCGTCCTCAGTCGCCACACTTACCAACAAAACAAAGGAGGTATCATCAGCGGATGGAGCCACAGCGCCACCTATGCCGACCAGACAAAAGCGTCCATTACGGCGGGCAAGGGAGGTACCAAGGCGCCACTCTACTGCCAGGACTTCTACGAAGTAACGGCACAAGGAGCATCCCAGAAGAAAAGCACTGCCGTCAAGCGTCTGCTCACCTACACGCTGCGCCAGCACACACGCAGCGGCTTCATCTGGACCATCAACCACACATCGGGCTATACCGCCGCCACCTCCAGCGACGGCTGCCGTGACAATGCAGCCACGCAGAACAGCGCGCTGCTCACACTGCTGCAACAGGAGGAGAACGCCGGTCCCACAGGTATCATCCTGATGGACTTCGCCGGCACCGACACCTCTGCTGCGGCAGATCCCGAAGCAACGATGCCCTACGGCGTGAATGGTCTCAGCCTCACACGCGCCATCATTGAACAGAACTTCCGCTACACTCATCGCACCGACCCTACAGCCGCCGTCGCCGCACCACGCACCGCACGTCCCCACGTCTCCCGGACGTTTGACCTCAGCGGACGTGCCCTCACACACAAACAAAAAGGTCTTTTTATCATCGACGGCCGTAAAGTGCTGATGCGTCCATAAGAGCAATGACCCGAGACGAGGCACAACAGCAAGGTATCCCGCTGCACGAGACGAAACCGAGCCAACACCGCCGCGCCACATGGCAGGAGTACAGCGGCCGGGGTCTCTACATGGTGACACTCTGCACCGCAGGTCGCCGGCCGCTCTTCGGGAGGCTTCAGGGCGAAGCCAGGGCCACGCGGGGGACAGCAGCTTTTCCCCACACCGTCCTGAGCACCTTAGGGAGAACCATCCTTGAGCAGGAGATACCCAAGATACACGCCCACTATCCGCAGGTGGAAGTGTGGCGCGTAGCCATGATGCCCGACCACCTGCACCTCCTGCTCTACGTCCGTGAGGCGCTTCCCCACGGGCGCAAGCTCGGCACCGTCATCAGCGGCTTCATGGGCGGATGCAGCAAAGCCTGGTGGCAGCAGCAGGGACAACGACAAGAGCCAACAACCGCACCGAACAGTGCGGGCACAGCACCCTCCCCCTTCCCCTCGGCCTCTCCCATCCCCGCGGCGTCTCCCATCTCCGCGGCGTCTCCCATCCCCGCGGCCTCTCCCATCCCCGTGCCCTCTCCCATCTCCGCTCCCTCTCCTACCCCCGCTGCCTCCCCCATCCCCGCGGCCTCTCCCATCTCCGCTCCCTCCCCTGTGCCCGCGGCGTCTCCTACCCCAGCAGCCTCCCCCATCCCCGCTGCCTCCCCCATCCCCGTTTCCTCTCCCATCTCCGCTTCCTCTCCTGTGCCCGCGGCGTCCGCCGCGGTAAAGACCAGCGGCACAGCCGCCAGCAAGCAGCGCCAAAGCGAAGGCCTCCTCCCCCTGTTCGAGCAGGGCTACCACGACCGCATCATCAGACGCCCGGCCATGCTGGAGAACATCAAGCGCTATATGGACGACAACCCGCTGCGGGCCGTCATCCGCCGCGAATGCAAGCGGCTGATGGAAAGGCGCCTCCACCTCTGGGTGGAAGGCCGCGAATACGCCGCCTTCGGCAATCTCTTCCTCCTTCGCGCCCCAGAGCGAGTGCAGGTCTTCTTCCACCGCAAGGACCCTTCTGGGCGCCCCACGGAAGAGACCGAGGCCTACGCCACGGAACGGGCACGGCTGTTGCAGATGGCAGAAGAAGGGGCGGTACTGGTGACGCCTGGCATCTCCAAAGGAGAAGCCGGCGTGGCGAATACAGCCTTAGCGAGGGGCCTGCCTTTGATTATCCTGCAGAAAGAACCCATCCGAGCGTACTGGAAGCCCGCCCAGCAGCGGTTCTACGCTTGTGCGGCAGGGAAGCTGCTCATCATGGCACCCTGGCAGATCAATGCCTCCACGGACTACGGCCGTTTTCATTTCCTCAACGACCTCGCCACAGAAATCTGCAGCGCCACGCAGCTGCGTATCATGAACTACAACGAACTGACTGAGGGATAAAGCCCCTACGCACTCCACACCACACACCGCCCACAACCAGCAAGAGAGGCCGAGCTTCACAGCCCAGCCTCTCCTTTTTCTAATGTAAATCTAACTATATTAACTAACAGGCTGCCCCGGACAATCACTGCTCAGCAGCAGCCCCACTATACAGCCCCGAAGGGCTGATGCTTCTTTGGAGCTGACGCCGGAGCTTAGTTGCTCCAGTCGTCGTTCCAGACGTTGTAGCTGGGTGCCGAGGGGGAGGTTACGTCCTCCTTGACGAGAACCTCACCGTTTTGATCAGCCTTTCCACCTGACAGATCCAGCAACAGGCTCTCTATCATTACGAGATGGGTCTCGCGGATTGCAGGAATATTATATGTCTTTTTCATAATTGTTCTGTTTGGGATTATATCCCCCAGCCCCGAAAGGCTGGGGGAGGTTAATAATTCTGTTTCTTTATTTCACAGCGACTTTCTGACCGTTCACGATGTAAACGCCGCCCTTCTGCATCTTCTGAACCTTACGGCCGGCGAGGTCATATACATCACCATTCTGCAGGCCGCTGAAGAGGCTGCGGATAGCCGTTGTAGTGCCGAAGTAGTAAGCAGCAGCCTTCACGCCACTAGCTGCAGGAGCAGTCAGATAAGCGCGGTTGGCCTTAGCCGTCGGTTCCTCACCCTCTCCAACGAGGTAGAAGGCGACCTTGTCATTATTCTGAAGGACATATTTACCAGCAGGTACTACTGTCGAAGTATAGACACCTGTCAGGAGGCCTTCGGTGTAAGTCAGTGCTGTACCCTGAGCGTCGCCAGTCAAAGTCTCATTCCATGCACCTTCGATAATGTAAGGCTTGTTGGCCTCGAGAGCGGTAACCTCAACGAGGGTCAGCGTTGTACCATCAACTTCTGCGCAAGTGTAAGCCTTCACACCTTCGGGCAGAGAAGCCACAGCGAACGGCAGGATGGTGGTGCCCCAACCAGCAGCGGTCGTATTGATGGTGATAGAGGGCTTTGTGGTTTCAACAATATTGAAAGTAGCATCGTAGTTTGTGAAGGCATCGTCATTGTTATTGCCATTATGTGCAATAGCCTTATTTTTCAGTGTATTCCACAATCTGTATGTGCCCTCCGAAGCGGGGCGAACTTCTATCTCAAGAGCTTTTTCTGCATCATCTATAAGACGAAGCCCTTCGTGGAAGTTTTCACGACCGTAGCCAAGTGTAGCCGTTGTAATATAGCGAGCTGTACCATCGGTGCCAATAGCATGAACCTTGTACTTGTTACCAGTAGTGTGAGTGAAATAGAATGCTTGTGCCAAGTTGGTATTGGCGGTAAGCAAATACTTCAGACCATAGAGACCCTGGGTCTGTCCTGGATTGGGTATAAGTGTTAGAGCATTACCAGTAGCAGAGTGCCCTTCACTATTGAATACAAGGTTGTAAGCCTGAGTGGCTTCAGGAACTGTGAGGGTTGTCACAGCAGCGTATGCTGCTTCAACTTCTGCAACAGTAGCGGTACCCTGTACAAGAGCATTAGCAGCATCAATAGCAGCCTGGCTGTACTGGAAGGCATTTGAACCAATGTTGGCGGTAGGAATAGCATCGAGAGCATACTGGACGTTACCAATTGTAGCCTCGTCAGTAATCTCACAGAGGACGAAGTTGTCAAAGCTTGAACTTGCGTTCCAGCTCATGCGCACGCCCACATAATCAGTAGATGCTGTGAACACAAATTCTGTCTTACTCCATTCGCTGGAAGTTTTTTCTGCACCTTGTGGCCAATCAAAACTCTTAAGCGTGCTACTCTCAGTTGTTGCATTGGACATTGCAAAGAGAGCATTGTAAGCGAAATTGGCAGAAGTCGGAGCTTTGCCACTTGTATAAACTGCGAAATAATACTTCTTTCCGTTTTCTACAGGAATAGCTTTCGACAGTGATGTTGCTGCACTAGCGCCGCCTGCATTCGTCTTGACATATGCACCATTATTTACACCGCCAGTTGCTTCAATGGTGAAGTTAGAAGGATTGGCAGCTTCCGTATAAGAATTCTTTACTGTCCAGCCATAGAGGGCGCTTGGATAGTCGAATGAACCATTTTTGAACAAGTTCTCGCCAAGAGTATAAACAGTGCGAGTAGCATTGTCATTCACGTAATAAGAAGCAGGAACTATTGATTCGGGGAAGTCAACCGTTACAGTAGCAGAAGCACTAACAGAAGTGTCAAGAGTGCTGGTAACAGTGATAGTAGCAGTACCAGGAGCAACTGCGGTAACAACACCGCCGGCAACAGTAGCCACGGAAGCATCGCTGGTTGTCCAAGTGATGTAACCTTCTGTAGCATCAGCAGGAGTATAGGAAGGAGTGAGAGTAACGGTCGAAGTGGTTGCGTCAAGAGCGATAGGATCAGAAACGACGTCCTCACCATTCTTCAGAGCAATAGCGGTGGGAACAACGGCCATCTCTTCGGGAGTGAGGTCACGAACCTTGGTGTACTTCACGTTCTTGAAGCTGAGCCAGCTGATGTTATTGTCAGCAGCAACGTTGAAGTTCAGCGTGAGAGTGCCGTCCTTGACAAGACCTTGAGCGGTGTAAGTAGCAATCTGGAACTGGCTTGTGCCAATCTGAGTGCCTTCGGTTACATCCACAGCTGCATAATCACCTTCGCCACCACCATTGATGTCCATCGTAATGCCAGTAGCGTCAGTTGCTGCAACTTCGTTCTTTGCACGAACACGAACCCAAGCAGAAACAGTGTAGAGACCGTTGGAAAGTTTTGTGAGAGTTCCTGTCCAAGTCTTCTCTCCGAGGCTGTTGGCATCAGCTATCCAATACTCATAGAAAGGAACTTTGAAATTGGAATCATCTGTACCTCCTTCTGTTGACCATGTGTTTATGTGGAGATCTGCTTCGAAGTCATTTAGAGAGAAACCGTTCTCCAGGTAGTTGGAAGCAGGAGTATCGGCACCAGCGTGCCAACCTGTAACGATAGTACCGAGATTAGCACCAGCGGTAGCCTCTGCATCCGTCAGCGTAGCTGCATCATATTTAGCCTGGGCTGCTGCAATAGCCTCTGCGAAAGTTGTGACAGCTTCAGAAGTCGCAAAGTTATGAGCTTCTTTCAGTGCATTAGCGTCAGCAAGAGCTGTGGCAGCAGTTGCATAAGCTGCGATTGAGGATTCTGCAGCTGCAATTGCAGCAGAAGCAGCATTGTAGTTTTCTACGTTCTTGGTTGTATTATAGGTGTTTACTGCATTCGTCTGCGCAGCAGCAACTTCAGCATTCATCTTACCATCAACAGCGGTCAATTCAGGAAGTGAACCGACATAAGTCAAGGTGAAGTTGTCAGCACAGAGCCAACTGCTGGAAGCTTTTGTTCCGACTCCCTCAAACTTTATGGTTACATCAGCATTTTCATCGCAAGCAAATTCTACAATATAGGTATTTTGCTCATCGCCAATTGTCATAGCCTTGCTTACACCACCTGCGGAAAGAGTTGCAGAAGATACGCCACGTGCCTTAATTGTTGCGGTTGCCTTATATACACCAGCAGGCATTCCTGTTAGTTCCTGCGTAATCGACTTGGTGCCATCGGGTTGCCAGCATTCTACATAATAAGAGCCATCTTTCACAAATGAATCGTTGCCTTGTACGGACATACCTGTATTCGTCCAGCCTGTTAGGTCTCCTGTCTCGAAACTGGGATTGGTGAGAAGGGCTGCCGTTAAGTTAATATTTTCTGCATTGTTCGCTACAATAGCATTCTTCAGTGCTGTACGTACAGTTGCAATAGCTGTAGTAATATTCTCAACAGAAGATGCAGAATTGGCAGCAGCATCAGCAGCTGTCACGTCTGTGGAAGCGTAAGCAGCAAGTACAGCTGCACGAATTGTGTTATACTCTGCATATGCAGTTGCTAAAGTGCTCAACTCGTTCGTAGCTGCCTGAATTGCAGAAATAGCAGTGCTATATTCCTTAGAACTATTCCAAGTGGTATTATTAGCATCCACTACCGTCGTTTTCTTATTGGTGTAAGTGGAAGAAGGAACGGTTCCTTCCAAAGCCTCAAAAGCAGCAACGGCAGCAGCCAATTGTGTCTCGTAGGCAGAAAGGTCGATACCATAATAAGTGACCTTGAAGTTATCTGCTGCAATCCAGTTGGCGGTTGTGTTCTGAGTCTTCAAACCAAATATTACATCACCTTCACCGCTGAAAAGGAACTCTGTTGAAAAGTGTTGGACAGCACTACCATTGGTAGAAAGAGAAGTCGTAAAATCAACACCATCAGCATTAATAAATAGAAGAGCGCCTGTTGTCGTGGCACTTGTATTCCCTTGGTTAGTTGCGATAGCGTCGCACTCAAGGACATACTTACCTTCGGGCATGTTAGAAACAGTCTGACGGAGGTAGCCATCACCAATCTTTGCATTATCTTTTCTCCATGCCTCAATAAACTTGCTCACAAAGCCATTGGCTGATTGGTAGGTATTATTGTCCTGATAGCCAATATTTGTAGCCTGCGTTCCACTGACATAGTTAGTTTCCCAACCATTGATATCGCCTTTTGTGAAGTCAGAGTTACTTAGCACAAATTCAGTAATATCTCGAGGATCTGCATCAGATGCATTATCCAAATGAGCAGCCAGACATGCATTGTTCAAGGTTGTAACGGCTGTATTCATTTGTTCAGCAGTTGAAGAGCTATTCTCATATACAGCAGATGCGTCATCTGTATTTACGCCTGCAGCGTAGGCTTTCATCAATGCACGATACAAACGAGCTTTTGCCACGATATTGGCAGTTCCTTTCTGAGCCTCAGTAAGGAAAATCCAATCAATATCGTTCGAACTTGAATTATAACCAAAATACACTCTAGCTCCAATAAGGTTAGCGTTAGCACCTGCATACTGAGTTGATGCAGCGGGATAAGCGGGATCACCAGCAGCCGTCTGCAAACGATATACGCCGTTTACCTTTGTAATAGTCCAGACATAACCTCTGTCCTGTGTGCCCTTATCTGTATAGCCCCAACGTTCTGAATCACGGAACAGCAATTTGTTGGCGTTATTCGTGTTCACAAATTCCCAACCAGACAATGATTTACCAGCAACAGTGACAGCATTGACTTGGTCCGTTCTGATAAGGAGGCCAGTATCAGTCCCCGTTGCACTCAATTGAGTTCCCCAATCATTGGCAGCTGTAACAAATTGTCCTGCACCTACATTCAAGATGTAGTAGGATTGACCACTAACAGGGTCAGATCCTGGTGATGTCCAGCTTTGAGCGTTAGCGCTCAGCCCGACCATGGCGGCAAAGGCCGCCAAGAAGAGTTTGATTTTCTTCATTT
>CAMVFC010000008.1 GCA_947166655.1 uncultured Prevotellaceae bacterium | reverse complement strand
TGGAACCATCATTCCATCGTGATGGAACCATCGTTCCATCGTGATGGAACAAACTTCCCTGTCTGCGTCCCCGGCTGTCAGCGCCTAAGGTGAAGGGTCATACCTGCCCGGAATACGGACGTCTTTCCCAGAGGTATCGCTCATTCACGGAGGCACTTTTTTCAATGTTAGCCTCAATCGTGCGGCGTTAGCTCCTGCATAAGTAAAAGTGACACCCTGGTCAGAATGACAGTAAAGACTGGAAAAGGCAAGTGGTGGCTTCAGCAAAAGCTGAGTGGCGGAGACAAGAAAAGGGGCTGTGCCAGTTCTCTTTGGCACAGCCCCGGGCTGATTTCGGTGTGAGAAAACTCTCAGACTCAATGCTTGAAGGTAAGGTGATCGCCCTCTGCGTCCACCAGGATGTCATGGTCGCGGCTGACCGTGCCGGCAAGGATGGCCTTGGAGAGGTCGTTGAGCAGCAGACGCTGGATGGCGCGTTTGACAGGACGTGCACCAAACTCGGGGTCGTACCCCTCTTGCGTGAGCAGGTCAATGGCCGCATCGGTGAGACGGAGGCGAATGCCGTTGCTCTCCAACATCTTCTGGACGGCAGAGATTTGCAGCTTCACTACCTCACGAATCTCTGTCTGGGTCAGCGGCTCAAACATGATGGTCTCGTCTATTCGGTTCAGGAACTCCGGGCGAATGGTCCGTTTGAGCTGTTCCATGACGGTACGTTTCGTCTCCTCTATTACAGCCTCGCGACGGCGGGAAGGAGCCGGATTCTCCGTTGTCTGCCCGCTGGGCGCAGTCCGTGTGTCTGGTGCATCGAGCTTGCTGAACTGCTCTCTGATGTATTCGCTTCCGAGGTTGGAGGTGAGGATGATGATGGTGTTCTTGAAGTTGACCGTCCGCCCCTTGTTGTCTGTCAGCCGGCCATCATCGAGCACCTGCAGCAAAGTATTGAAGACGTCGGGGTGTGCTTTCTCGATTTCGTCAAAGAGCACTACGCTGTAGGGCTTGCGGCGCACCGCTTCCGTGAGCTGTCCTCCCTCGTCGTAGCCTACGTATCCCGGAGGTGCACCAATCAGGCGGCTGACGCTGTGCTTCTCTTGGTATTCACTCATGTCGATACGTGTCATCATGCTTTCATCGTCGAAGAGGAACTCGGCCAGCGCTTTGGCCAACTCTGTCTTTCCGACACCCGTGGTACCCAGGAAAATGAATGAGCCGATGGGCCGCTTGGGGTCTTGCAACCCTGCACGTGAGCGGCGCACGGCGTCGGCCACGGCGCGGATGGCTTCGTCCTGTCCGATGACCCGCTTGTGCAGTTCTTCTTCAAGGTGTAGGAGTTTCTCTCGCTCGCTCTGCAGCATCTTGGAAACGGGGATGCCCGTCCATCGGCTGACCACCTCGGCAATGTCGTCGGCAGTCACTTCCTCCTTGACCATCGCCTCTGCCCCCTGAGCGCTGTGCAGCTGTTCCTGAATCTTCTGAATCTCAGTTTCCAGCGCTTGAAGCCGGCCATAGCGTATCTCTGCCACACGGGCGAAGTCACCTTCCTGCTCAGCACGTTCAGCTTCAAACTTCAGCTGCTCCATCTGCTGTCTGTTGGCTTGAATCTTGTTCTGCAGGGCTTTCTCGCCTTCCCATTTGGCTTTCATCTGCTGCTCCTGCTCACGAAGGTCGGCAATGTCTTTGTTGAGGGATTGCAGCTTGGCTGCGGCTACGGAATCGCCGCTTGCACTGTCAGCCTCTCGCTTGATGGCTTCACGCTCAATCTCCAGCTGCTTCCTCCTGCGTGTGATTTCGTCCAGCTCCTCGGGCACGCTGTCGCGTTCCATACGCAACTTGGCGGCTGCTTCATCCATCAGGTCGATGGCTTTGTCCGGGAGGAAACGGTCGGTAATGTATCGGTTGGACAGCTCCACTGCAGCGATGATGGCATCATCTTGGATGCGCACGCGATGGTGGTTCTCATAGCGCTCTTTCAGACCACGCAGGATGCTGATGCTGGCAAGTGTGTCCGGTTCGTCGACCATCACGCTTTGGAAGCGGCGCTCCAGTGCCTTGTCCTTCTCGAAATATTTCTGATACTCATCGAGCGTGGTGGCGCCGATGGCCCTCAGTTCCCCTCGTGCCAGTGCCGGTTTCAGGATATTGGCGGCGTCCATGGCGCCTTCGCTCTTGCCAGCCCCCACAAGGGTGTGGATCTCGTCGATGAACAGGATGATGCGTCCCTCGCTCTTTGTCACCTCATTGATGACGCTCTTCAGGCGTTCCTCGAACTCGCCCTTGTACTTCGCACCTGCAATCAGGGCACCCATATCAAGGGAGAAGAGCTGCTTCTCCTTCAGGGTCTCGGGCACATCTCCCCGCAGGATGCGGTGGGCCAGTCCCTCCACGATGGCCGTCTTACCAGTGCCTGGCTCACCAATCAGAATGGGGTTGTTCTTGGTGCGGCGGGAGAGAATCTGCAGCACACGGCGAATCTCGTCATCACGTCCGATGACAGGGTCGAGCTTTCCGGCACGTGCTTCTTCTATAAGGTTACGCGCGTATTTGGAGAGACTCTGATAGGTGTCCTCGCTGGACTGTGACTTCACCTGCTGCCCTCCTCTCAGTTCACGGATAGCAGCGGCCAGTTCTTTCTCCGTGACGCCTGCATCTTTCAGAATCTTGGCAGCTGTGGAATGGCTGTTGACGATGGCCAGGAGCATCAGTTCGATGGTGACGAACTCGTCGCCCTGCTTCCCAGCCAGTTCCTCGGCATGGGTGAGGATGTTGTTGGTCTCACGGCTCAGGTAGGGTTCCCCGCCCTCCACGCGTGGCAGGCTTTGCAACTGAGCTTCGAGGGCTTGGTTGACGGCTTGTTCATTGACGGCGAGTTTGCGCAGCAGGAATTGAGTGACCTGCTGTCCAGTCTTCAGGATTGCAGCGAGCAGGTGCTCGGGCTCAATGGCCTGTTGACGGCGTGCTTCAGCGATGCGTACAGCCTCTTGCACGGCCTCTTGTGCTTTGATGGTAAATTTGTCGAATGTCATATTGTTTGGATTTTAGGTTGAAACGAATCTGTTTACCTTCCAAACAGCAAAAGCCGTGCATCTTCAGCACGGCGAGCCAACAAGTCAGATTATCAGACAATTTGGCACTTCAGAAGTGCCTTCAGCAGCCAACTCGTCAGTTTACTGTTCCGCTTCTTTCAGCTTCAGCTGCGAGAGGAACTCCTGGCGCAGTTCTGCTCGCTCGAAAGCTCCGATATGGTGCATGGTGGTCGTGTAGGCTCCCTGTTTGCCTACGCCTCGCATCTGCATGCATAGGTGACGCGCTTCAACCACGACCATGACCCCTTGCGGATTCAAGGCTTCCTGGATGCAGTGGGCAATCTGCTCTGTCATGCGTTCCTGCACTTGCAGACGATGGCTGAAGGTGTTGACGATGCGTGCCAGCTTGGAGAGCCCGGTTATCTCGCCGTTAGGGATGTAGGCGATGTGTACCTGTCCGAAGAAGGGCAACAGGTGGTGCTCGCAGAGAGAGTAGAATTCAATGTCCCGCACCACGACCATATTGTGGTAGGTCTCCTTGAAAAGAGCTGAACGCAGGATGGCAATAGGGTCTTCGTAGTAGCCTCGTGTGAGTTCAAGCCAAGCCCTTGCCACACGGATGGGGGTCTTTTGAAGTCCTTCTCGGGAAGGGTCTTCGCCCAAAAGGCTCAAGATATCCGTATAGCGTTCTGCCAGTGCTGTCTGGCGCTCCTCAAGGGAGGAGGTGGCGAGATGATGCTGTTCTTCCATGATAGCGAATGAGGAAAGAGCGCAGGGTCAATAACTGATGACTATTTTGCTCTTAACAATACTGGCCTCGCGGAATTTCTGCGTCTGTTTCATGCGGCGAAGAAACTCGTTGGCCTCTTCATAAGTCTTAAAGTCGCCCACACGGCAGATCCAGCGGGGACTGATGAAATGTGTATAAACCTGTACGTCTGAGAAGTTGGAACGCACGAGGTTGGCCATATAGTGTGCTTCGGACTTGGAGGCCCTGTTGTTGCCTCCGGCATAGACCTGGATACGATAGCCATTGGTGCGGATGCGATGTGTGTGCGTGCTCTCATCGTTTCCGGTGGTACTGCGTGTAGCAAGGCTGTCGGGCGTCTGTGTACGGCTGGCAGGGCGTGTGGCAGTGGTGGTCCGTGATGTTAAGCCATTGACCAAGGCTTCAATCTCGGCATCCTGGTGAAGAACAACCGTGCCCTCACCTGCTGTAGAGCGGGTGAGGTACACGGTAAACTTCTCCTGAGCGGAAAGGCTCAGACAGAGTGTGGTGAGAAAGATGAAAAGCAGTTTTCTCACGTCTTTGCTATTACTTCCAGGCGTCGATGATGCCTTTGAAATCGGCACACTTGAGGGCTGCACCGCCGATGAGGCCGCCGTCCACGTCGGGCTTAGAGAAAATCTCCTTGGCATTGCTGGGCTTGCAGCTGCCGCCATAGAGGATGCTGATGTTCTCTGCAGCAGCCTCACCGAAGCGACCTGCAATGACACCACGGATGAAGGCGTGCATGTCCTCGGCCTGCTCGGCAGTAGCTGTCTTGCCTGTGCCGATAGCCCATACGGGTTCGTAGGCCAGGATGATGTCCTTCAGCTGCTCCTCTGTCAGGTCGAAGAGGCTGTCTGCCAGCTGTGCACCTACTACTTCGTTCTGTTTGCCAGCTTCGCGCTCTTCGAGCACTTCACCGATGCAGAAGATAACCTTCAGACCGTTGGCCAGAGCGAGGTTGACTTTCTCTTTCAGAATCTCTGCGGTCTCGCCGTAGTAAGCGCGGCGCTCACTGTGGCCCAGAATCACGTACTGTGCGCCGGTGCTCTTGACTTGTGCAGCGCTGACTTCACCGGTGAAGGCGCCCTTTTCCTTGTCGGCGCAGTTCTCTGCACCCAGACCAATCACTGTACCTTCGACCACATCAGCTACCTTAGCCAGATGAATGAAGGGTGTGCAGATGACGACATCGCAGTTGGGCTTGTCGGCTGCCAGAGCGGCTTTCAGTTCATTGGCCAATGCCAGGCCTTCTTGCAGGTTCAGGTTCATCTTCCAGTTGCCTGCTACGATTTTCTTTCTCATGAGGTTTGTCTATTATTTTATGAATGAGAGTTCTGTCGATAACACGGGACGTGTCCGTTTTTTCGGCTGCAAAGATACGACAAACTCGGCGTAAGGCCAAACAAATGAGCGTTTTTTTCTATTTCTCGAAGTGCTGATAGTCTTTTGGATTCTTCCAATCGCCACCCCAACGGAAGCCGTGACTGATGAAGAGCCTGTAGCAAAGGTCTTGATGATCGATGCGGCAGGGAAAGGCTTCTGAGCGCTTGATATAGGGCGTTGCTGTGGCTGGCTCAATGCGCCGTTGCCCATCTCGCAGGGTGCGGACGCAGGGGTTGTAGAGAGGGTTGATGTCGATGGCCAGTCCTTGAGCGTGCTTGGAAAGGCGGGCGCTACCTCGTACCACGCGGTAGCAGAAGCATGAGGTGTTATTGGCCTGCATGGAGCGTTCGTCATTGGCGTCGAAATCATCAATCAGACGGACGCTGCCCATAGGATAACGTGCCTGATAGAGCTGCAGGAAGATGTCGGCGAGGTCATCGGCAATTTTCTGGTTGCAGATGATTTCACCTTTGTGTATCTTTTCGTCCAAACCATAATATAGCACCTGCACATAGCGTAGCTCTGAACGTGCAATACGGCAATCGGTAGGGTACGACTTGCCTTGCATCCGAGCAAAAATCGAGTCGGGGAGTGCAGAGACTGAGAAACCCTCCTCGGCCGAAAGGGTGAAAAGTGACAAGTAAAGAATGAAGAACGACAAATAAAGAATGCGTTTCAAGGTCATATGATTTATTTTTCGCCCCTCCCCCTGTTTGAAGGCAAGGGAAGGGGCTTTTATTATTCAGTCACCACTTTTCATCAATCACATGTCATTTTTCATGCCACCTTCTCTAACTTCTTCAGGATAGAGAAGATGAAGAGGGCACTGACGAGACAGATGCCAGCCAGGACAGCCCAGATGTAGGGCAACTCGACGTTGGCACCCCAGAGCAGACCGGGAATCTGCACGAGGAAGTTGCCGATAGCTGTGGATGCGAACCACAGACCCATCATCAGACCTGCATACTTGGGAGGAGCCACCTTCGATACGAAGCTGATGCCAATCGGGGAGAGGAGTAGCTCTGCGAAGGTCAGCACGAGATAGGTGGAGACGAGCCAGTTAGCAGAGACACGAGTCACATCCTCGCCGGCAGCGATGGCAGCTGACTGTGCATCGGGAGCCAACAAACCGAGCGAAGCGCCTATCATAATGAAGAAACCGCAGGCGGCAACCAACATGCCGAGTCCGATTTTCTTGGGGCTTGAAGGCTCTTTCCCTTTCTTGGCCAGCCAGCTAAAGAGAGCTACGCTGACGGGGGTCAGCATCACAACAAAGCAGGGGTTGAACTGCTGGAAGATGGGTGCAAAGACAGCCACTTCACCGTCGAGTTGGCTGTACTGCCAAACGAGATAACCCGCTGCGGCTGCGATGAGCACGGCACTGATGCCTTTTCCTTGCCCTGACTTGCTCTGGAAAAGACCGAAGAGACCATAGACAACGAAGATGCAGGCTACCAGATTGGTGACATCGAACATCATGGACTGGACACCTGTGGAAGCTGTCTGAGTATAGTCGCGGGCAAAGAATGTCAGCGTCAGACCATTCTGATGGAAGGCCATCCAGAAGAAGATCACCACAGCGAATACCAGACAGAGGCAGACGATACGCTCCTTGGTCTCGGCGGGTGTCAATGTGTCCACGACTTCAGCTTTCTCGCTCTTTCCTTTCTCGTTCTTGAGTACATGGCTGAACCATCCTTGAAATGCATAGTAGATGATGATGCTGACGATGAGTGATGCACAGGCCACGGCAAAGGCGAAGTGGTAGGAATCAGCCTCGCTGATGCCCAGGTCGTGCTGTGCCCAGTTCATGATGGCAATGGCAGCTGTCGGGGCAAACATGGCTCCGATGTTGATGGCCATATAGAAAAGAGAGAAACCTGCATCGCGACGATTGGCAAAGCGAGCTTCGTCATAGAGGCGCCCCACCATCACTTGCAGATTACCCTTGAACAGTCCTGTGCCGAGGCTCACCAGCAATAAGGCTGCTGCCATAGCAATGATGGCCGGGGTGCCGTTGCCAAGGGGGAAGGCCAGCAGCAGGTAGCCCACAAACATGATGACAATACCCGTCGTCACCATACGGCCAAAGCCCCAGCGGTCAGCAGCAATGCCACCGATGACGGGTAAAAAGTAGACAAACATCAGGAACGTGGAGTAAATCGTACTGGCTGTTCCTGTTGCAAAGCCGAAGTTGGCTTGCAGGAAAAGGGCAAAGACGGCCAACATGGTGTAATAGCCGAAACGTTCGCCCGTGTTGGCCAAGGCTAATGCCCAGAGACCTTTTGGTTGATTTTCGAACATGACTAAAATGATTAATATAATATAATGTGGGCGCAAAGATAGTGAGTTTTTCGGAAACACAGCACGCCATTTGCAAAAAACTCATTATCTTTGCACCCAGAATCGTATAGAAGTCAAATGAAACCATCAATTCTCGATAGCCTAAAGGGCTATAACAAGGAAACTTTTGTCAAGGATGTGCTGGCAGGCATCATTGTTGGCATCGTAGCATTGCCGTTGGCGATTGCTTTCGGTATCGCTTCGGGTGTCACGCCGGAGCAGGGTATCGTCACAGCCATCGTGGCAGGTCTGATTATCTCTCTCTTCGGAGGTTCTAAAGTGCAGATTGGCGGCCCCACGGGTGCCTTCATTGTGATTATTGCCGGAATTATCGAGCAATATGGGATGCAAGGTCTCATGGTGTCTACGCTGCTTGCGGGCGCGTTCCTTATATTATTAGGCGTTTTCCGCTTAGGGACGATAATCAAGTTTATCCCTTATCCCATCGTTGTGGGCTTTACCAGCGGTATCGCCCTTACCATCTTTACGACTCAGGTCAAGGATTTGCTGGGACTGACGGTGGAAGGTGCAGTGCCTGCCGACTTCCTCTCGAAATGGGTTTGCTATTTCCAGAATGCCGCAAGCGTAGACCTCTGGAGCACGATTGTCGGCGTGGGCAGTGTCGTGATTATTGCTTGCTGGCCAATGCTGAACCGCGTGAAGTACGTCGGGGGGCATGCTTCGGCGCTGAATAAGATTCCCGGCTCGTTGGTGGCTATCATTGTGGCCACGTTGGGCGTGTTAGTGTTGAAGTCCTATGGCTTGGCAGAAAGCGTAGAGACTATCGGCGACCGTTTCCGTATCAATGCCTCTATGCCATCGCCTGAAGTACCGTCGCTGTCTTGGGAAGTGATTCGTGGGTTGTTTGCTCCGGCTATCACCATTGCCGTGTTGGGTGCCATTGAGTCCCTTCTCTCAGCAACAGTGGCCGATGGCGTCATCGGCGACCGTCACGACTCCAATCAGGAACTCATCGGTCAGGGCTTGGCCAATCTGGTCACTCCGCTTTTCGGCGGCATTCCGGCTACGGGAGCCATTGCCCGCACGATGACCAATATCAACAATGGTGGCCGTACGCCGGTGGCTGGCATCATTCATGCAGTCGTCCTGTTGCTGATTTTCCTCATCCTAATGCCTTATGCCCAATACATTCCGATGGCGTGCTTGGCAGGCGTACTGGTGATAGTGGCTTACAACATGTCGGGCTGGCGAACCTTCCGTCAGCTGCTGAAGAATCCTAAGTCGGACATCTCTGTCCTGCTGATTACTTTCTTCCTGACGGTCATCTTCGACCTTACGGTGGCAATCGAGGTCGGTCTGATGCTGGCTTGCCTGTTGTGTATGCGTCGTTTAGCTGAAACCACACAGGTCAGCGTGCTCACCGACGAGATTGACCCTGCATCCGAAGTAGACTTTGCTGCTACCAATCTGGAGCACTTCAAGATTCCTGACGGTTGCGAGGTTTATGAGATCAATGGTCCCTTCTTCTTCGGCATAGCTAATCGCTTTGAAGAGATTATGGGACGTGTCGGTCAGCGTCCGCAGGTGCGCATCATCCGAATGCGTAAAGTGCCTTTCGTGGACTCTACCGGCATGCACAATTTGGAGAACCTTATTCAGATGTCCCATCAGCAAGGCATCCACGTGATTCTCTCCGGTGTCAATCCCAAGGTCCACGACGTTCTGATGCGTAACGGTTTCGGTCGCATCGTGGGCGAAGAGAATATCCTTTCTCACATTAACCTTGCGTTGGCACGTGCCCGAGAAGTGCTTGACAAACGTTGAAGAGATATGGCAGAGTTCCGAGCTATGCGCCGTAAACGGCAGCAGTTGTCAGCTGAAGAAAGCCTTGATATACTGGTGAAGGCAACCTCTGGTGTCCTCGCCGTCTTGGGCGACGAGGGCTATCCTTATGCCGTCCCGTTAAGCTATCTTTACCATGGGGGGCGTCTGATTTTCCACAGCGCCGTGGCCGGCCACAAGGTGGATGCCATTCGTTCCTATGACAAAGCTTCCTTCTGTGTCATCCAACAGGATGAGGTCTCGGAAGAGAATTTCACCACCTTCTTCCGCAGTGTCATCGCTTTTGGCCGTATTCGTATTCTGGAAGACGATGCCGAGAAACTGGAGGCCATTCGCGTGCTGGCCCATAAGTATTCGCCTCACATGTCGTCAGAGAGTACGAATACAGAGATTCAGCGCGGTTTTCCCCATTTGCTCATGTTTGTCCTTGAGATAGAACACCTCACGGGCAAGCAAGCCAAGGAACTCATGTAGACCGACCTAACACTCAACATAAGAATAAAAGACGATGAAAACCTCTCTTTTTTCTTGCTTCCTGCTCCTGCTGGCATTATCTGCAGGTGCACAGACGGACTATTCCGATTACAAGATGGCTGGTCCTTATGAAGTCGTGGCCCGCGATGGGCAGTACCGTGCTTCCAAGGGTGGAAGCGAACGCGATATGAAGACAGCTTTGCTGTGTGCCCAGGCAGGGCAGACAGAGAAGGCACTGGAAATCATCGAAGCCTACGCTCGCACACTGCAGCGTTTTGACGGGCATGACGCGCCGTTGTGCTGCATCCAGGCCTATTGGTTGGTGAGGGCGATGACTATTGTGAAAAATGAAAGGGTGAAAAGTGAAAAATCCGACTCTCCTTCAGCTCCTGACTTGCACGCAGCCGACCAGAGTCATTCTTATTCTTCACTTTTCACATTATGCTCTTCCCTTATCCGTCGAGCCATCCTGCCCACCATCGACAAGTTCGAGGCCGACAGCCCGTATGCCAATGGCAACTGGGGTGCCATCGTCAACCGTTGCCGCATGGCGTGTGCCATTTTTTTGGAGGACAGTGTGCTGTATCAGGCTGCTATCGACTACTATCTCCGCGCCAACGATAACGGTTCGCTGCCACGTTACATCGGTCCGACGGGGCAGTGTCAGGAGACTGGTCGCGACCAGGGGCACGTGCAGCTGGGCCTTGGAGCCTTGGTGGAGACGTGTGTCATGGCCGAAGAACAGGGCACTGATCTGTGGAGCGCACTGGACAACAGACTGATGCATGGTCTGGAATATACCGCACGCTATAACCTCGGCCACGATGTTCCCTTCGAGCAGTGGACCGATTGCACGGGGCTTTACAATGAGTGGACAGAACCCGGTGCTATGGGACGCGGTCTGATTCGCGACATCTACCAGCCCGCCTACGAACACTATGCCTTGCGGAAAGGCCAGAAGATGCCCTACGTGAAGAAGTTGTTGGCGCTGCAGAAGAAAGCAGAGCGCCGCGGCGAGGTGCACGAGGGGCTGGAAGTCCGAGACTGGCGTGTGCCTGGTGTCGTGGAAGGAAAGAAGCTGCATCAGGTCTTCACCTATCCTGCGCCCGACGGTGCTCCACTCAAGCACGACTACGAAGTCTATGTCCAGCCGCGCGGCAGCAAGGAGTGGACACGGATCGACACGTACATGGCCAAGGTGAATGCACCCCGTCATCCTTCTGTGGAAACCTCCCTTAGTCTCCCGACAGGGGGCCATGCAAGCGGCAGTCCAATGCCCCTCGCAGGGGGGGGGCAGGGTGCTTCCCCATGGGCAATTCCTCATAAGGTCTCTGAGATCTCCTACGCGATGTTCGATTTCACGGGCGACGTCTTCGTGCGCGTAGTGAGTAAGCATAAGAAATATAAGAACGCGCGCGTGAGGCCCGACTATCGTGGTGTCATCGCTCAGGAACTGAACGACAGCACCGTGCAGTTCCTTCTCTTCCAGCCCGAGAACGTCAGCGTGGAGCTGGATGGCGACATCACCTCGAACCTGCTCGTCTTCACCTCTCGTCCTCCCGTCTCAAAGGAACGGGCCGAGCAGGAAGCGAAAGCACAGGGTCGCACGTTCAGATACTATGCTCCTGGCTATCATACCGAGCAAGACACCATTTACCTGCCTTCCAACACCACGGTCTATCTCGCAGGAGGAGCCTACTTCACAGGCACCTTTGCCATTGAAGATGCCCACGATGTCAGCATCCTCGGCCGTGGCATTGCCCGTCCTGCGCGGGGCTATGAAGGCTGCCGTGTACGCCGCAGTCGCAACGTCCTCGTTGACGGAATGGTCGTCAACACCTGTCCTGTGGGTGGTTCAGAGAACATCACCCTCCACGACGTGCGCAGCATCTCCCATCCTGGATGGGGCGACGGGCTGAATGTCTTTGCTTCTTCAAATGTCCTCTACGACCGTGTCTTTTGCCGCAACAGCGATGACTGTACCACAGTCTATGCCACCCGTAAAGGTTTCGAAGGCTCGGCACGCAACATCCACATGCGTAACTCCACGCTCTGGGCCGATGTGGCACATCCCATCTTTATCGGGTTGCACGGAGCCGCAGCAGGACCTCACCCTGAGCGTCGTGATACCGTCGAGAACCTTACTTACGAGAATCTCGATATCCTCTGCCAGAGCGAACCGCAGGTGGACTACCAGGGCTGCCTGGCCATCAACGCAGGCGACAATAACCTTGTTCGCAACATCCTTTTCGACAATGTCCGTATCGAAAGCCTCTGTCAGGGAAGTATCCTGCACGTGAAGGTGGGTTGGAACCAGAAATACTGCAAGGCCCCTGGGCTTGGCGTGGAAAACGTCACCTTCCGCAATGTCCGGTACAGCAGCCATTCTCCTCTCATAGACGCATCGGGCAGAGGACTGCCTTATATGTCTGTCATCAACGGCTACGATGAGCAGCGTAAAGTCAGGAACATCACCTTCGAAGGACTGAAGATCAATGGCCGTACAATCTATGATGAGATGCCCGGTAAGCCTCGCTGGTACGCCACGTCCGACTATGTCCCCCTCTTCGTCGGCAACCATGTGGAGGGCCTTGTCTTCAAGAAGTAAAAATAATCAACTTTCGCAAGTTCTCCTATACCACAGATTGCACAGATTAAACAGATGAGATCTGTCCTCTACGTGATGATTACAGTTCGCTATTACACAGATTCCGTGCAGCCCGCTTCGCAAGTGCTGACAGCAAGGCTTGCAGAGCGACACTCGAAAGCAGCGAAGCCTTTCGCCGGGAATCTGTGTAATTATATGGACGATAGGACGCATTAACGTAGGAACATCTGTTTAATCTGTTTAATCTGTAGTTCTTTGAACATGAGAAACTTGAGTAAAAATAAAAGCTCCAATCCCGTACGACCAGACTGGTTTGGTGGTAAAGTCTTCAAACTTTCAATCTTTCAATGCTTCAATGTTTCAACGTTTCTATCTTTCAATTCTTCTCGCATGTGTGTGTCCGCTGATGGCTGGCGCACAGCCTGTCTGGCAGGCCGACTGCGGCGACGGCACCTACCGCAACCCGGTTCTTTATGCCGACTACAGCGACCCCGACGTGTGTGCCGTCGGCGACGACTACTTCCTCACGGCCTCGTCCTTCAACTGCGTGCCGGGGCTGCCCATCCTGCACTCCCGCGATCTGGTCAACTGGCACATCGTCGGTCATGCCCTGAAGGAACTGCTGCCCCATGACGTCTTCGACCGCCCTCAGCATGGCAAAGGCGTGTGGGCACCTTCCATCCGTCACCATGATGGCCAGTTCTACATCTATTGGGGCGATCCCGACCGCGGTATCTTTATGGTGAAGGCCGACGACCCTGCAGGCCAGTGGTCGCAGCCCGTCTGTGTGGTGGCAGGTCGTGGCATGATTGACCCCTGTCCGCTGTGGGACGAAGATGGCCGTTGCTATCTGGTCAACGCGTGGGCCGCCTCGCGAGCAGGCTTCAATTCCGTCTTGTCCGTGCGCGAGCTTTCTGCCGACGGCACGCGTGCCGTCAGTCAGCCCCGCATCGTCTTCGACGGCGGACAGGAGAACCACACCGCCGAGGGACCGAAACTCTACAAACGCGACGGCTATTATTGGATCCTCTGTCCCGCTGGCGGCGTGGCCATGGGATGGCAGCTGGCCATGCGTTCCCGCTCTGTCTATGGACCCTATGAGTGGCGCCGCGTGCTCTGGCAGGGGCAGACGGCCATCAACGGCCCTCACCAGGGCGCATGGGTCAGCACCTCCTATGGCGAAGACTGGTTCCTGCATTTCAACGACAAGGGAGCCTATGGCCGTGTCGTCTATCTGCAGCCTGTCGACTGGTCCTCCGGATGGCCCATGATGGGCCACCAGGGCGAGCCCTATGCCAGCTACAGAAAGCCCAAGGGCAGACCCACCTCCACCTCATACGCCCAAGAGTCCGACGAGTTCAGCGATGGCTGCCTGGGGCTGCAGTGGCAGTGGCAGGCCAACTACGACCAGATGTTCGGGATGCCCACGGCCGACGGCTGTATGCGTCTTTACACCTGCGATGCGGAGCGCCTCTGGGACGCCCCCCATCTGCTCCTTCAGAAGCTCACGGCTCCCCGCTTCACCGCCACCGCGAAGCTTCACATCGCCTCGAAGGACGACGGCCAGGCGTGCGGCGTGGTGATGATGGGCATGAACTACGAGGCGCTGCTGGCCGAACGGCGAGGCGATGCCTTCGTGCTGACATGTGTCCGGTGCACCGATGCCGACGCGGGTGGCCAGGAGGAGCGCACCGATGTGGCCCGTCTGATGCCCACCGGTCGCGACACCATCCCCTATTCTCCCGCTGTATATCTCGACCTGTACCTGCGGATGACCGTACGCGACGGCCTGTGTCGCTTCGCCTACAGCCGCGACGGCAAACGCTTCCAGACGCTCGACCACGACTTCGTCCTGCGACAGGGCAAGTGGATCGGGGCCAAGATGGGGCTGGTGGCCGTCTGCCGCAACCGCCAGGCCAGCCGCGGGTGGGTCGATGCAGACTGGTTCCGCGTCACGAAGTAGCACCTTTGTCAGCGTATCGGCGAACGACGGAGAATCTGTTATTATCGGATGAACGGTTCACCGGGAGTAAACCCTGTTTCTACTTTTCCCTTTTTCACTTTTCACTATGAGAGCGTTCCCCTTTTTCACACTCCTCCTGCTGTCCGCTGTGGCAGCGATGGCGCAGCCCGTGCGTCAGGTGCGCACCGACCTCGGCGTGCCCATGCAACCCGACGAGAAAATCCAATGGATGCGGGACGCTCGCATCGGGATGTTCATCCATTGGGGATTGTATGCCGGTCCGGCCCGTGGCGAGTGGGTGATGCGCAACGAAGGCATCGCCGTCGACGACTACCGCCGTCTGGCCTATGCCGAGAGTGATGACACATACTTCGATGCCCGCGACTACGATCCCAAGGCATGGATGCAGCTGGCACGGGACATGGGAGCCCGCTACGTCAACCTCACCGCCCAGCACCACGACGGCTACTGCCTCTTCGAGAGCCACTATCCCACAGCCTTCACCTCCAAGCAGACGCATAACCGCGACTTCGTGCGCGAATACGTCGAGGCCGCCCGCGCGGCAGGACTTCGTGTGGGGCTCTACAAGACCCTCATCAACTGGCGCCATCCGGGCTACTACGACGTGCGCGGCACTGGCTGTGCACGCAACACCTTCGGCTACGTCACGGCCGCCTGGCATCGCGAGGATGCGCGGCAGATGAAAGAGGAACTCTACTGCCAGACGCGAGAGCTGTGCACCCATTACGGCCCTATCGACCAGATCTTCTGGGACGGCGGCTGGCTGGCCGAGCAGGGGTCGGATGCCGACGCCTCCTTCTTTTGGGAGCCGGGTCTGCGGACCGACCTGCAGAATGAATGGCCCGTGAACCCGCTCTTCGCCATGACTGATTCTATCACCGGACATCAACTCGGGCTTATGGGCATGGTGCGCCGTCTGCAGCCTGATGCCGTCGTGAACCCACGTTCCGGGTGGTGTGGCGACTACACCTGCGAGGAGGGGGGTGCAGAGGTGAAAGGTCCCATCCGTCAGGGAGTCGTGGAGAAATGCATGACCCTCACCCGCGCCTGGGGATACACGCCCGATGCCGAGGATGCAGCCCAGGTGCGACGCCTCGCAGACATCCAGCGCATCTGTGCCGACTGCATGGTGCGCGATATGTGTTTCCTCATCAACGTAGGCCCCGACCGCCATGGCCACATCCCCGATGCCGTCCAGCAGCGCCTGCGTGACTTCGGGCGCTGGGCCCAGACCCATGCCCCTGCCATCTACGGCACCCGTGGCGGTCCCTGGCAACCCGTTGACGGACAATACGGTTTCACCCATAGCGGCAGCCGTCTCTACGTCTATTTCCTTGGAGGCTACACCGAGTCCGCCTTCACCCTTCCCGCCCTCGGTCGCGGCATCAAGGCACGCCGCGCAGCCCTGCTGGCCACCGGCGAACGCGTCTCATTCAGCCAAAAGGGGCAGACCCTCACCCTCCGAGGCCTGAAACTGCCGGCAGGCGAAGTGACCATCGTTGCCGTCGAACTGAACCGTGGCCTCTGACCTTGGACCAGCCTCTCCTCTTCTCGTTTTGTTTCCATAACCATTAGGTGGCGATTCCGCTGCCTCCGTGAACAGGCGAAACCTCAAGGAACGAAATCTGATTCCTGGGCTGGTTTGGCCGGCCTTTCACCATAGAGGCAAAAGGTCGGGTTCGCAGGCAGGGGAGTTTGTTCCATCATGATGGAACGATGGTTCCATCACGATGGAACAAACTAAAGTGTTGGGCGTGGCGAGCAAAAGTTAGGGGCGTGGTGGGCGTAAAGGAAGGGTGTGATGGGCGTGAACTCTGGACTGACAGATGAATAATTACTGTCCGCTAAATGTTTGCGAAAGGGAAACATTCAGCGGACAGCAAAAAGTTATATATGGGCTTTGAGGGCTATCGTAGCCAGACTTTCGTGGTGGCGTCTCCTGCACGGACGAGGACGATTCCTGGTGGACAGAGCCGGGTGGCGATGTGTGTCTGCGTAGAGGTCGCCTTTGCGCGGCCTACGCGGCGACCATTGAGGTCGAAGACCTGCAGGTCGGTGCCGGCGGGGACGCCGGTGACGGTGATGACGCCGTGGTGGGCAGAGGCTTGTGTGGAGCGTACCTGTGGAGATGTGCCGGGCGAGGAGGTCTCGGTTTGTGAGGTCTCCTCGGGGCTGACGCTCGCGGAGAAGGCATTTGCGGTCGGGGCAGATATCCCTACGAGCAGATCGGGGTCGAAGGTCTCGGTGTTCTTAAAGCCGTTCCAGGGTTCTGTCCCGGCATAAGCCTCGGAAGCGGTTTCCGGGACGTGCAGGGTGGCAAGGTCGATATAGGAGTTCTTGAAGACGTCGGCCTGCATGTGCGGGGGAACTTCCATGCAGCAGTATACATCGGTGAGTTCGGGACAGTCGGAGAAGGCTCCTTTCCCAATCTCGGACACGTTCTTTCCTAAGTAGATGGTGGTCAGTTGACTGCACTCGCTGAACGTGTAGTCGCCGATAGAGCGTATGCTGTCTGAAAGGACAATGGACGTCAGGGCAGAGCATCGCCAGAAGACGCCGAAGGGAAGCGTTTGCACGCTCTCTGGAAGGGTGATGGACTGAAGCGACGTGCAGCGGAAGAAGGCCGAGGTTTCGATGTCGGTGACGCTGTCGGGGATGCGTACGCTGGTGAGGCTTCTGCAGTCGGAAAAGGCGCCGTTGGCGATGGTAGTGACACCGTTTGCAATATACACGGACGCGAGGTTGACGCAGTAGGAGAAGGCATTGCCGGCAATTGTCGTCAGCTGTCCGGGGATGCGGATGGAGGTGAGGGCGGAACAACCAGAGAATGCATAGCGCTCTATCGTGGTCAGGCTTTCGGGAAGCGACAGGCTCTTTAGGGCGGTGCATCCGTCGAAGGCGTACTCTCCGATAGCGGTGATGCTGGACGGCAGGGTGATGCCAGTCAGCCCTTGGCACGAGGCGAAGGCTTTTCCGCCGATGGCAGTGACGGGATATGTGGTGCCGGCTGCCGTGACCTTGGCGGGCACGACGATGTTTCCTGTGTACTTTCCAGAGGTGGACGGCGCCACAGTGGCAGCCTTGAACTTAGCCGAGAGCTCGTAGGTGATGCCGCCGATGGTCTTCGTCTCAGCCCATGCGGGCTGTGAGAAGGTGAAAAGTGAAAGTATGAAAAGTGGAAAATAAGATTTACTTTGCATGGCAGTATGGAGGCAGTTTAAGTGTGAAGGATGAAGAATGAGGCTCCCTCGCTCTTCATTTTTTTTCGAGTTCGGGCCATCCGTCGGGTGTCCAGCGGATGATGCGCTGGACGAGGATGCTCTGCCCGTGGTGGGGGATGCTGTAGCCGTGGCAGATAAAGAGGTCGCGCCCATCGGGGAGGTGGCATGCGGCGGAGTGTCCGGCGGCTTCGAACTCTTTCTTGTCGCCCTCGATGATGAGTGTGCCTCCACCCTCGGCCATATCACGTCCCGAGCGGTCGAGGTAGGGCCCTTCGACAGTGTGGCTGCGGCCGACGACTACTTTATAGTTGCTCTTCATGCCGCGGCAGCAGTAGTCGTGGCTGACGAAGAGGTAGTAGTAGTCGCCGTGGCGCAGGATGAAGGGCGCCTCGATGGCATTGCGTCCGGCAAACTTCGAGGTGGGATTGGGTTCGGCGCGAAGCGTATCGCGCAGGGCGACGCGGCGTGCGATGGTGCGTGGCGTGCAGCCGGCAGCGATGTGCATGGTGGTGTCGAGGCGGACGAGCTGGATGCCGTCCCAGAAGGATCCCCAGCTGAGCCAGGGTTGTCCCTGCTCGTCGATGATGAAGGCGGGGTCGATGGCGTTCCAGGCGTCGCGCCGTTCGCGCGAGGCGACGATGCATCCGTGGTCGGTCCATCGGTAGTGTAGGCTGTCAGTGAGGTCCAGCGTGGGCGACGATGCCAGTCCGATGGCCGAAGTGTTGCGCCCGAAGGTGGAGCAGCTGTAGGCCATCCACCAGCGGTTACGATAGTGTATGATGTCGGGGGCCCAGGTGTGGCCGCGGAAGCCCGGCACGCTGTCGTGTGTCCATTCGGGCATGCGTCCGAGGGCTGGCCGCGGATGTACGGTCCAGCTGCGGCGGTCTGTGGAGGTCATCACCTGGACGCCCATGCCTGTGGAGTAGGCGTAGTAGGTGCCGTTCTCGTAGGCCATGACGGGGTCGTGGACCATCGGTGTGTCTGTGACGAATGCTTCGCGACGCTGCCAGCGGCGGCGTTGGCCTTCTTGTGCGGCGGCGCTGACTACGGCGGCTATAAGGAGGAGGATAAGGGTGAAGTGCTTCATAGATGTGGAAAAAAACTGCGAATTATAAGGAATAAACGTGTTTCTTCTTTTGACAGTCTTCAGCGGCTTTAGTTTAAGCCGACTGTAAGAAATTTATCTTTGGAACTCGTCGCGTCCGTATAATTCGCAGTCATGGAGAGGCGCAGTGCGCAGAGTCTTTTATTTCAGTACGCCGAGCTCTCGACCCACCTTCTGGAAGGCTTTGATGCACTTGTCGAGCTGAGCGCGGTCGTGGCCGGCAGAGATCTGCACGCGGATGCGGGCCTGCCCTTTCGGCACGACGGGGTAGTAGAAGCCGGTGACGTAGATGCCCTCTTCCTGCAGGCGGGCTGCGAAGCGCTGGCTGAGGGGTGCGTCGTAGAGCATGACGGCGCAGATGGCGCTCTGCGTGGGTTTGATGTCGAAGCCGCTGGCCATCATCTTGTCGCGGAAGTAGTTGACGTTCTCCACGAGGCGGTCGTGCAGGTCGTTGCTCTCATCAAGCATCTTGAACACTTCGAGGGCGGCGCCGATGATGCCGGGGGCGAGGCTGTTGCTGAACAGGTAGGGGCGTGAGCGCTGACGCAGCAGGTCGATGATTTCCCGGCGTCCTGTGGTGAAGCCGCCCATGGCGCCGCCAAAGGCCTTGCCCAGTGTGCCGGTGTAGATGTCCACGCGTCCGTAGGTTTGGAAGAACTCACTGACGCCGCGTCCCGTGGCACCTACCACGCCGGCGCTGTGGCTCTCGTCGACCATGACGAGGGCATCGTATTTCTCGGCCAGGTCGCAGATCTTGTCCATGGGGGCGACGTTACCGTCCATGGAGAAGACGCCGTCGGTGACAATGATGCGGAAGCGCTGTTCCTGGGCGGCTTGCAGCTGGCGCTCGAGGTCCTCCATGTCTGCGTTGGCATAGCGGTAGCGCTTGGCCTTGCAGAGGCGTACACCGTCGATGATGCTGGCGTGGTTGAGGGCATCGCTGATGATGGCGTCGTCCTCGGTCAGCAGCGGTTCGAAGACACCTCCGTTGGCATCGAAGCAGGCGGCATAGAGGATGGTGTCCTCGGTCTTGAAGAAGCGGCTGATGGCTTCTTCGAGTTCCTTGTGGATATCTTGTGTGCCGCAGATGAAGCGTACGCTGGACATACCGTAGCCGCGCAGGTCCATCATCCGCTTGGCGCCCTCGATGAGGCGTGGGTGGTCGCTCAGGCCCAGGTAGTTGTTGGCGCAGAAGTTCAGGACTTCCTTTCCAGCCACTTGAATGGCAGCGGCCTGTGGGCTCTCGATGAGGCGCTCCTCCTTGTAGAGACCGGCCTCGCGAATCTCCTTCAGTGTCTTCTGAAGGTGTTGTTGCATTTTACCGTACATGGTTTGAATAAGGGTTTAAAGATAATGTATTGAAGTAAGCTTTCGCCTGCAAAGGTATACAATTTTAAGCATGGAAGCGACGCTTTTTGTGGATTTCTTTCGCCGCAGAAAGGAAAAATAAGGAAAAAGCGAGGCTGGAGCTAAAAAAAACGCTTCTTCTTTCTCGTTACAGCACAAAAAGACGTATCTTTGTGCCCGCAAAACAAATGAAATCTTTCTCAAACTAACTCTAATTTTCACTCATGAAGAATATCCTTGTGATAGGTTCCACTGGCCAGATAGGCTCGGAACTGACAGAAGAACTCAGAGCGCGTTATGGCGGTGCACATGTCGTGGCAGGTTATATCCCTGGTGCCGAGCCTAAGGGCAAGCTGGCAGAGGACGGTCCCTCGGCCATTGCTGACGTGACGAACGGCGAGCAACTGGCTGCCATCGTGCGCGAACATAAGATAGATACAATCTACAACCTGGCTGCCCTGCTGAGCGTCGTGGCCGAACAGAAACCGCGTCTGGCCTGGAAGATTGGCATCGACGGGCTTTGGAATGTGCTTGAGGTGGCCCGCGAGAACGGCTGTGCCGTGTTCACGCCTTCGAGTATCGGCAGCTTCGGACCCAATACACCTCACGAGCTGACGCCGCAGGACACCATCCAGCGTCCGAAAACCATTTATGGCGTCTCGAAAGTCACCACGGAGTTGCTGTCTGACTATTATCACACGAAGTATGGCGTCGACACCCGTTCGGTGCGTTTCCCCGGCTTAATCAGCTATGTGACACCTCCGGGCGGTGGTACCACCGACTATGCCGTTGACATCTTCTATGCAGCCGTTCGCGGCGAGAAGTTCTTATGCCCGATTGCCGAGGGTACGCGTATGGACATGATGTATATGCCCGATGCCCTGCGTGCCTGCATCGAACTGATGGAAGCTAATCCCGACAAACTCATCCATCGCAATGGCTTCAATGTGACGGCCATGAGTTTCCCGCCCGAAAAGATTTATGCAGAGATTCGCAGAAGAATGCCGGACTTCAAGATGGAGTACCAGGTGGATCCTCTGAAACAGTCGATTGCAGAGAGTTGGCCCGACAGTCTGGATGACAGCGCTGCTCGCGAGGAATGGGGCTGGCATGCGAACTTCGGCCTCGCTTCCATGACACGTGATATGCTGGAAAAACTGTCGGAAAGGCTGAAGGATTGAAAGAATGAAGACTTTCCCTTCCAAAAAAAACGAGTCCAGCCGGAACACTCAGTTCCGGCTGGACTCGTTTGGGAGTGAAGAATGAAGAGTGAAGAATGAAGAATAAGATTTACTTTTGAAGGCGGCATTGGACGGCAATGGCTTGAAGTTACTTCTATTCTTCATTCTCCAAGTATGGAGCGTCCCTTCGGGCCGGGCGCCGAGCGAAGCGAGATTCTTCACTCTTCACTCTCCCCTCCCTCACGGGAGGTTTTTTGGTCTTTTATTTTTCACTCTTCGCTCCAGACCAGGACGGAGCCGTTGCGGCGGGCAGGGTCGGGGCCTACGAAGTCCATGGAGTATGGGCTGCCCGTGGTGGGCGATTTACCGATGTAGCGATGGTTGCGCAGGGAGAAGAGCATGAAGTCGTGGTCGAGATAGTCCTGCCAGAGGAAGACTTCGGCTTCGTCGGCTTGGTCGGTGAAGCGCACATCACCCGCCAGACCCTCACCGTAGACCTTAAGGTAGCGGCCGTCAGCACACTGCAGGGCTACACGTCCCTGACCGCGGTCGATGATGCGGAACTGTGTCAGCTTGCTTCCGTTGGCGGGGTGGGTGTCGTACAGTATGCCGTGCTCTGTAGCGATGGCGGGTCGGCCAGTGGCTTTGTTGATGATGCGGAACGTCTTTCCGTAGGGGATGTTCTGACTGCGGTCGGCGCAGGGTTCCTCGACGGTGAAGTTGTCGAACTCCGCGTAGCCGCCTTGCTTGCCGTTCGTGTTGAAGGCGAAGAGGGCGTGGCGTGAACCTTGGAAGGTGATGAGCTGGTAGGAGAGTGGCATCATGCGGCCGAGGGTGTGGAAGGTGCTGCCATCGGTGCTGTAGGCGTACTGGGCTTGGTCGTGGTCGTAATCGCCGATGCAGCGGAGCCATATTTTTCCGTCGGGTAAAACGACGGGCACGCTGATGGTGTCGTTGGTCAGCTGCTCGAAGCAGCGAAGGGTGTAGGTGTTCTTCTGTGTTGTTCCTTCTTTACTTTTGTTCTCTTGACCTCCTTTTACAATGCCTATCCACGAGCATGGTACGTTGATGTTACCCAAACCGCTGACGTCACCGTCTTTCATTCCTTTGACGTAAAGTTCCACTGTGGCTACGGACTTCGGGCCGATGACGCGCTGTGTCAACGTGTTGCGTGCCCACATCAGTTGCTCGGCAGGCTGAGCGTTGATGCGCAGACGACCGCCTTTCAGGTTCCACTGCTTCTCGTCGGGATTGTGGTTCCACTGCCAGATGCGGCCCAGCTGTTTGCCATCGAAATTATCGGAGCGGAGGTAGGGACCATGGGCGTCTGTGGTTTGCTGAGCAACGGAGCCAGATGCAGCGGAGACCTCTGTCGCACCAGGCTTGAACCAAGTGCGCGGCGCACGGCCAAGGTTGCCCTCGAGTCCCACCATGGGCCAACCGTCTTTCCATGTCATCGGCATTAGGCATACGGTACGGCCGATGCTGTGGAAATCCTGCATGAAGAGGGCCCACCATGAGCCGTCCGTGGCTTGTACGATGCCTCCCTGATGGGCGTTGGTGCAGGCTGTGGCATCCTTATCCAAGTTGCCGAGTTTGAACTTCGTGCCATCGCTGCCGATGCGGAATTTCTCGCCACGAGGCACCTGTGTCAACGAAGCGGCGTGGTAGCCATAGGTCTCGTCGGCTGTGATGACACGTGTCTCGTAGGGCCCCCAGATGCTTTTCGACCGCGAGCAGAGGGTGCGGCCGTTGGGCTTATAGTCGGTGGAGATCAGGTAATAGGTGCCGCCAATCTTGTACATGTGATGGCCTTCGCCCACACCGTTTCCTTCGGGGATGATGACGCGTTCTGTGCCCTCCACGGGTCCGCTCATATCGGGCTTCAGCTCGGTGCATTTCACGGTGCCGTATCCGTGGATGGCGTAGACCTTGCCATCATCGTCAAAGAGCACGCCGAGGTCGTAGATGTTACCCTTCATGTTGTGGTGCTCCCAGGGGCCGTGAATGTCCTTGGCCGTGTAGCACTGCAGCCCTTTGCCGTTCACGTTGGAGAAAACGTAGAACTGCCCGTTGGCGTAGCGGATGCAAGGCGCCCAGATGCCCTGCCCGTAGATTTCTTTGTGGTTCTTTAGGGCGAAAGCGTCGTCGCTGAAGTCGAAGCGGTCGAAGCAATAGCTGATGTTCTCCCAGTTGACGAGGTCGCGGCTGTGAAGAATGACCAGTCCCGGCACAGCGTGCATTGTGGTTCCGGCCAGATAGTAATCGTCGCCGACGCGCAGGATGTCCGGGTCGGAGAACTCATCGTAGAACAGAGGGTTGGTAAAGGTGCCATTGCCGTTGTCGGCAGTCCAGGTTGTCGGCTTCTGTGCCGTCACGCTCAGCCCGCAGAGCATTCCGCAGGCGAAAAGAAAGAGGCGGAGGTTGGTGTGCATAGTTAGTTGTTATTGATTGCTGTGGCAAAGATAGTTATTCTTTTTGAAAAATCGCTCTTCGAGTGTCTGAAAAACAACAAAAAGGGCTGGGACAAACAGGATGAGGGCCAAGGTGCCGATGAGCATACCGCCCACGGTGCCCACGCCAAGCGAAATGTTGCCGTTGGCACCGGCACCTGTAGCGAACATCATCGGGAGGAGGCCGAAGACCATCGTCAGCGATGTCATCAGAATCGGCCGCAGACGCATGTGGGCGGCCGAGAGAGCTGCCCTTGCGATGGACATGCCGGCGCGTCGGCGTTCACTGGCATACTCTGTCAGCAGGATGGCCGTCTTCGACAGCAGACCGATGAGCATTACGACGCCAGTCTGCATGTAGATGTTGTTTTCCAGTCCGAACCATTGTGCGAAAAGAAAAGAGCCCATCAGTCCGAACGGCACCGATAGGATGATGGCCATCGGGATGAGGAGACTCTCGTAGAGGGCGCAGAGGATCAGGTAGATGAAGAGGATACAGACGGCGAAGACGTAGATGGTATGTTGGCCGGCCGATGCTTCTTCACGGCTCATGCCGGCAAACTCAAAGCCGTAGCCTTCGGGAAGGATGCGGGCCGCTTCTTCCCGGACGGCTTTCAAGGCCTGTCCCGAGCTAAAGCCAGCTTGCGGCATACCGCTCACTTGAATGGCGGGGAAAAGGTTGAAGCGTGTTAGCGTAGCGGTGCCGAGAATGGGCGTCAGCTCCACGAAACCCGAAAGGGGAGCCATCGATCCGTCGCTCGCACGCACGTACATATTATTTAATGAGCGTTCGTCGAGCCGTGCTGCCACTTCGGCCTGAACCATGACACGGTAGAGCTTTGAGAATTTATTCATATTGGACGAGTAGGTGCCGCCGATGTAACCCGACAGGCAGGAGAGTACGTCGCTGGGCGATACGCCTGCGCGCTTGCATCGAGCGGCATCCACCGTGAGACGATACTGCGGATAGCGGTTGTGGAACGATGTCTGGGCACGGGCAATCTCCGTACGTCCCTGCAGCGCTGCGATGAGACGGTTGGTGACAGCCATCAACGAGTCTACACCTCGGTCTTGATGATCCTGCACCTGCATCTCGAAACCATTCGTGGCACCATAGCCACTGATCATAGGCTGGGTGAAAGCCATGATTTTCGCTTCGCTGATGTCTGCCACGCGTCGGTTCACTTCGGCCATGACACTCTTCAGGTCATCGCCTTTGGCTTTGCGTTCGTCCCAGTTCTTCAGTCGGAGCAGGAACATGCCGTTGTTCGAACTCTGTCCGGCCATTCGACTCACGCCTACGCTCTTTGAGTAAGCTTTGATTTGAGGCAGGTTCACGATGCGTTTCTCCACACGATCCATCATCCGTCGCGTCTCAGCCTTAGTGCTACCCGGCTGTGTCTGTACGGTTACGTAGATGACGCCCATGTCTTCGTCGGGCACCAACGCTGTCTTGGTCGTCGTGAGCAGATAGAAGAAAGTCGCTATGGCGGCAGCTACGAGGAGGAACGTCAGCCAGGGGCGGTGGATGAAGTGAAAGATGGAACGGAAAGTGAATGCGTGAGCAGCGGAAAGAATGGATTTTACGTTCCTCGAAAACCGACTCAACGTCAGTAGCTTGGAAACCCCGTATTTTTCACTACCCGCAGTGGCATTCTTCGGTTTCAACAGTTTCGCACACAGCGCAGGGCTGAGGGTCAGCGCGTTGAACATGGAAATCAGCACCGCTACGGCCATTGTTAAGCCGAACTGAGTGTAGAAGATACCGCTGGTGCCTCCCATGAAGCAGACCGGAATGAATACGGCCATGAAGACCAACGTCGAAGTAATCAGTGCGGTGGTGACTTCGTTCATGGCGGCAAGGGTGAAGCCTTTCGTCCCGTTTGGGTATTTCCCATTCCCCTCTTTGATTTTCTTGTCCACCGCCTCGGTAACGACAATAGCGTCGTCCACCACAGTGCCGATTACCAGAACCAGGGCGAAGAGTGTCAACGTGTTCAGGGAAAAGTTCGCCACGTAGAGGAAGGCGAAGGTACCAATCAGTGAGACTACGATGGCAACGAGCGGCACCAATGTGGCGCGCCATGAGCGCAGGAACAGCAATACCACCAGCACCACCAGCACAGCAGCTTCCATCAGCGTACGAACCACACTGTGGATGCTGGCGTCCAGGAAGTCCTTCGTTGACATCAGGTCGATAAGTTCCATGTCGGGGGGGAGCTCCTGTCGAATCTCTTCTACCAACTTGTCAATGGATGTGATGATCTCATTGGCATTGGAACCCGGCGTCTGTGAAATCATGCACGTTGCTCCCGGATGGCCGTTGATCTCTCCTTCGATGGCGTAGGCTTGCAAGCCCAGTTCCACGCGTGCTACGTCTTTCAGCCGCAGGATGCTGCCGTCGGGTTCACTCCGAATAACGAGGTTCTCGTAGTCGGTCTCTTCCTCGTAGCGTCCCCTGTATTTCAGTACATACTGAAAGGTGTTCTCGCTCTCCTCGCCCAGCGTGCCTGCCGGACTTTCCACGTTTTGCTCAGCCAGCACGGCGGTGATGTCCGAAGGCATCAGTTTGTGCTGTGCCATCCGTGCCGGATCCAACCAGATACGCATCGAATAGTTCGAGCCGTAGACGTCCACTTCGCCCACGCCAGGCACGCGCGACAGGCGCGGTTCTATATTAATCTTGAAAAAGTTGTTGAGGAAAGCCAGGTCGTAGGTGCCGCCCGGGCTGTATAATCCCAGCGACTTCAGTGTCGAAGTCTGTCGTCGTGTCACGGTCACGCCGGTGCGTGTCACCTCGGCCGGCAGCAGTCCCTGTGCTTGCGACACGCGGTTCTGTACGTTCACTGTGGCCATGTTGGGGTCGGTGCCCTGCTTGAAAAAGACGTTGATGTTGGCCGAACCGTTGTTGGACGCGTTGGAGGTCATATAAAGCATATTCTCCACGCCGTTGATTGCCTCTTCCAACGGAACGACGACAGCCTTTTGTAGCGTCTCTGCATTGGCGCCGGTATAGCTGGTGCGTACGGAAATGGTGGGCGGGGCGATGTCGGGGAACTGTTCGATAGGCAGTTGTGTGAGGCCGATGATGCCCACGATGACAATCATCGTAGAAAGCACACCAGCCAAAATCGGGCGATCTATGAACGTTTTGACGTTAAGCATAACGTGTCGGGATGCTAAAGAAAAGAAAAAGGCGTTGTAAAAACGCTATGCGTTTTGGACAACGCCAAACGGAAAAGGTTTAAACCTTTTATCTCTTAAAAAGTGACTCCGCTGGGATTCTAACCCAGGACCTTCAGAACCGGAATCTGACGCTCTATACAGCTAAGCTACGGAGCCTTTAACAACTGCAAAGATACGCTTTTCCCGCGACGCGGCCAACTTTTTCGGCGAATAATTGCAGATGAGACTTCTTTTTCATCGAATCAGTGGGGTAGAAGACGTCATTTGCCGCCTCTTTTTCTGCTTTCTCGAACGTTTTATTTGTGGCTTTGTCTCGCAACAACCGCCTTGACAGATGGCGAAAACAGACGAGAGGTACATGTCGGTAAAGCATTTAGGCAAGAAAAGATGTGAATTTCTTGTCACTTTGAAAGAAAAGATGTACCTTTGCGGCGCAAAATGATAAAGATAGGCACTTATTTATGAGCAAACTTCTAAAACCTGAAGGCTACACGCCTGCGCTCGATTTGCAACAGACGGAACTGGCCATCAAGAAGATCAAGGATTTCTTCCTGAGTTCTCTCTCCTCGGAATTGCGTCTGCGTCGCGTGACGGCACCTCTGTTCGTGTTGAAGGGCTTGGGCCTGAATGACGATCTGAGTGGCGTGGAGCGTGCCGTGACCTTCCCTGTAAAGGACATGGACGATGCGCCGGCAGAGATTGTGCATTCGCTGGCGAAGTGGAAACGCAACACCTTGGCAGAGTATCATGTGCCAGAAGGCTTCGGTATCATCACTGACATGAATGCGGTCCGTGCCGACGAGGAACTGGACAATATTCATAGCATCTACGTGGACCAGTGGGACTGGGAACGTACGATGGGGCGTCAGGACCGTACGTTGCGTTTCCTGCGGCGCGTGGTGGATCGTATCTATGGCTGCATCCTTCGGACAGAATACTATCTGAGCGAGATGTATCCTCAGTTGAAGCCGTTCCTTCCGGAGGAAGTACACTTCGTACACTCGGAGGAGTTGCGTCGCCAGTATCCAGACCTCTCGCCGAAGGAGCGCGAGGACGCAGTCTGCCGTGCCTACGGTGCAGTATTCATCATCGGTATCGGCGGAAAATTGGGCGATGGGCACGAGCATGACCTTCGTGCTCCGGACTACGATGACTGGTCGACGCCTAACGAGGATGGCTTCAGTGGCTTGAATGGCGACCTGTTGGTGTGGTATCCTGTGCTGGGGCGTTCTATCGAATTGTCTTCCATGGGTATTCGCGTGGATGCCGAGGCGCTGGAACGTCAGCTGGCTTTGCAGGGTAAAGAAGACCGTCGTCAACTCTTCTTCCACCAGCGCTTGCTGCGGGGAGAGCTGCCGTTGAGCATCGGCGGCGGTATCGGACAGAGCCGTTTGTGCATGATTCTGCTGCACAAAGCGCATATCGGCGAGACGCAGTCGAGCATCTGGCCCGAGACGATGCGGCAGGAATGCCGGGAAGCGGGCATCACGCTGATCTGATGATTAGTCTTTCGCCTTTCACTTATTTCAGTTCAATCCTTGTGACGCTGGCATAGTCGGGAATGTTGCTGTATCCCTCTTCTAAGGGTACCAGTCCTGCATAGACCAGTGCACAGATGATAGGGCCGCCGTGACAGAACACGGCGACCTTTTTTATACTCGGGTCGTTGGCTGCCGTTTGTCGAAGCTGGTCGAGGAAATCGCTGACGCGGCGATAGAGGTCGCGGAAACTCTCTCCGTTTTTTGTGGGTACGTCGAGGTAGTGGTCGAAATATTCTTTCAACTCGGGGTCGAGGATGCTATCGAAGCGTTTCATTTCCCAATCTCCCATGTGCATCTCTTTCATGCGGGGTTCCTCCGTGGCATCGGCATAGCCGCAGTAGGCGGCCAGTTGTTTGGCACGAGTCAGTGGGGATGTGTAGACGCGGTCGAAGTGGAGGCCATCTAAGATGTTTTTTGTGCGCTCGGCTTCCTGTTTGAAGTTTTCAGACACTGGTACGTCGGTCCAGCCGTAGCACGTACCGCGTTCCACGGCGACGCTGGTGTGGCGGATGAGATAGAGAAGCATGGAAAGGTTGAAAAATTGAAAGATTGAAAGATTGAAAGAATTGAAAGATTGAAAGGCTGAAAGATTGAAGAATTGAAAGATTGAAGAATTGAAAGATAGAAAGATTGAGGGTTAGAAGGTTCAGATAGACAAGAACGTCTTGCCATTCTGGAACCTCTGGTAGGATCTAATAATGAAGGGAGCTTTCGCATAGATGGCGGAAGCTCCCCTCGTATTTGTCAGCGTTAATCTGCTCGGAAGTAATGCTTACTTAGCGATACAGATGGAGACGCGGTTCTTGTCGTTCTCGCTGAAGGGCTGTACGGTGTCACCCTTAGCGTCGGTGGTGATGCGAGCTGCATCGATGCCAGCGTCAACAAGAGCCTTAGCCACACCTGCGGCACGACCCTCGGAGTACTTCATGTTGATGCGGGGGTTACCGGTCTCAACATCGGCATAACCAGTGATCTGAACCTTGGTCTCGGGGTTCTCCTTCAGGAAGGAGATGAGCTGGTTGAGGCGACCCTTCTGGTCGTCGCGGATCTCGGTCTGACGGATGTAGTAGAAGATCTCGGTCTGGATTTCGGGAGCACGCTCTACGGCAGCGGTCTTCGGGGTCTCCTTCACGACGGGTGCGGGAGCGGGTTCCTCGATGACAACAGGAGCCACGGGGATGACGGTCTGAGTCTTGCCCAGAGCGATCTTCAGACCCACGAGACCGGTGAAGTACCAGTCGAGGTCGATGTCGTGCTTGTTGTCAGCGCGGCTGTTGTACTTGTCAGAGAGAGCGTTGGCCATGCACTCGAGGTTGAGGCTGACGCACTTGCTGAGGTTGAAGTCCAGGTCGAGACCGGCGCGGCCGACGGGGCGAACCTTTGTGCCGTCCCAGTAATTGGACATGTTGAGAGAAGCGTTGTCCTCATTGTCCCAACCGATGTTGGCACCAATACCAGCGATGATGTTCAAGCCGAAGACGCGCTTGGGGTTCCAGCCTGCGATGGCGTTGATGAGGTTGAACTTCACATCGAGGGCGGGCGTGATGTACTTCCACTTGTAGGTGGTGTTGTCAGAGAAACCACCCTTAGCCTGCCAGCCGTTAGCGCCGAGGCGCAGGGCCCACACGGGGTTGAACTGATAACCTACAGCGATCTGAGCGGCGGGGGAGATCAGCTTGTCGAAGTCAGCCTTGTCAAGGTTGTAGTTGGCACCACCCTGAAGCTGGAGGAACCAGTGGGGTTTGAACTGAACGTTCTCAGTTTCCTGAGCGCTGGCAGCCAGCCCTGAGACCATCAGAGCTGCCGCGAGAAGTAATTTTGTAAACTTCATAAGTAGATAATAGTTTGTTTTGGATATTGTGTTTACATTTTACGCGGCAAAGGTACATCTTTCCTTTCTTACTTCAAAGGATCTGAGGCAAAATTTGTGCGAAAACAGCTCAAAAACTTTGTTTAGGGCATCAAAACGAGTCCTTCTTTCTTCATTCCATCGACTTTTATGACGATGGGTGTGTCGAAATGCACGACGCGTACATGGCGCGTTTCCTCGCAGGCAGGTTGTTCGTTGAGCCACTGCTGGCGGTAGAGTCCGTCGCCGATGTAGTCGTTGATGGTGAAGTATCCGACGCCGAAGCTGGTAAGGTTCTGGAAGAAGTGTGTGCCCTGACTGGGGTCGACGCGGAACTCGTCGATGCCAGCTTCTACGATGACCTTGGCAGCACTGATGGCGGGCCATTTGACGGGGATGCCGAGCCACGGGTCCGAGCTGCCCCATCGTCCCGGGCCGACGAGCACATATCCTTTTCCTTCGTTGAGGAATCGCCGGTTGATTTGTTCGATTTCGGCGGCGATGTCAGGATTGCTGCTGGCGCTCCATTCGTCGGTCTTGACGTAGACGATGTCGCAAACCTCGGTGTTGATGCCGTGGCCGATGGCGTTGTGGGACCGCAGGAGACACTGCTCGTCGGGCACGGCGCGGAGGTCTTCGTCGAGCATCATCTTGTTGTCCACCATCGGTCGGATCTGTAGCAGGTAGAATTCGCCGGTGCGGTCGGCGTGTATGTTGGCCGCAAACTCGATCTCCACGGCACGTCGCATCTCGTTCTGCCCGTAGAGCATCATTTTCTTCAAGATGTCCGGCAGGGGGAACACATCCTGCTGGAGCAGTCCGCAGAAGGTAATCACCTTGCGTCCACCCTCGTAGATGCCGTCGCGGATCACCTGGTCGTAGGGGTCGTAGGTCGAGGCGATGTACTGCAGTGTGCCGTCGGGCTCGGCCTGGTTGACACGTAGCTTGAGCAGGTTGAAGCCGTCGTCCTTCTGGAAATCCGTCGGCATGTTCTTGACGTCGAGTGCGTAGAAGCGTGTCTGCGTCTCGCGGAGGGCGATTTCCATTTCCGAGGTCTGCAGCACCTGATGCGGATGCGATGGGCAAACGCGCAGGCACTGTCCGCCGTCGACGATGTATTTACCCAGTCCGAGTGCCAGGTTCACCGTGCCTTCTTCGGCTCGTTCGTCGCCGATGGGGTAGTAGTTCACGGAGCGTGCCACGCCGGAGAGGGTGGGGTAGAAGCGGTCGCCGTGCAGCTCGCCCACGACCTCTTGCAGGATGACGGCCATCTTCTCCTGGTCGATGACGTTGGAGGTCGCGGTCATGTAGGCCTTAGAGTCGGCGTAGAAGACGCTGGCGTAGACCGCCTTGATGGCATCGGAGAGCAGATGCAGACGTTCGTATTTGTCAGACGCGTGCGGAATCATGTAGGTGGAATAGATACCGGCAAAGGGCTGGTAGTGGGCGTCCTCAAGCAGCGAACTGGAGCGTATGGCGATGGGCGTGTCCACCACTTCGAGGAAGGCCATGAGGTCGCCGATGAGGCGTGCCGGCAGGCGTGCGCGGAGGAAGTAGCGGAGAATCTCCTCGTCGGGGATGTCGGAGAGCGCAATCTGGTAGAGCTCGTTCGTCTCCATGAACTCGTCGAAGATATCGGTGCAGAGCACTACCGTCTTGGGAATCATCACCTCGGCCGTGTCGTAGTCGTTCAGGTCGGCGTGGCGCTTGATGATGTGGTCGATGAAGGCCAGGCCGCGACCTTTGCCGCCGAGCGAACCATCGCCGATGCGGGCGAAGTTGGAGTAACGGTCGAAGCGGTCGCGGTGGAAGACGGCGACGACGCCTTGGTTCTTCATCCTTCGGTACGAGACGATGGCGTCGAAGATAATCTGTCGGTGCTGGTCGACATCCTGCATGGAGTTCCATGTGATGCGTTTCAGGAACTCTGAGATGGGGAAGAGGGCACGCGAGCCGAGCCAGCGCGACACGTTGTTGTGCTGCACGTGGTAGAGCAGCGATTCGCGCGGCAGCTTGAAGATGTTGTCCTGCAAGTCCTTCAGGTTGCGCAGGCGGGCCACTTCGTCCATCGTCTTCGGGTCGCGGAAGATGAAGTCGCCGAAGCCGAAGTAGTGGAGAATCAGCTTGCGCAGGTCCAGCGCCATCTTCTTGGAGTTCTTGTCGATGAAGCGCACCTTGGTGCCTTCGAGCAACTGAGCCTTCTCGGGCTCGGAACTCTCCATGATGAGCGGAATGAACTCGTCTCGCTGGCGGATGGCCTTGAGCAGCGAGACGCCCGCCAGTTCGTCCAGCTCGCCGCCGTGTGGGAAGCGGCAGTCCGAGATGACGCCCAGCGTGTTGTCGGCGTAGCGGTCATAGAGAGACCACGCCTCCTCGTAGTTGCGCGCCAGCACAATCTTCGGACGTCCCCTCATGCGCAGTGTCTCCAGCTGCGAGTTGAGGGCTTCGGTGGCGAACTCCAGGCTCTGCTGCAGCACGAACTGGTAGAGGTTGGGCAGGATGGAACTGTAGAAGCGCACGTTGTCCTCGACCAGCATGATCATCTGCACGCCAGCCTGCAGGTCGTGCTCCAGGTTCATCTTGTCTTCAATCAGTTTGATGATGCTCAGCAGCAGCTCCGTGTTGCCCAGCCAGCAGAAGACGTATTCGAATGCCGAGAGGTCCTCGTCGGCCATACGCTTGCTGATGCCGTGGCTGAAGGGCGTCAGGATGACGCACGGGATATGGGGGTGCGACGTCTTGATGCCGCGGGCGATGTCGAAGATGTCGTTGTTGTCCGTTCCCGGCATCACGATGACCAGGTCGAAGGTGAAGCGCTCCATCTGGTGCAGCGCTTCTTCCTCGGAGGCCACCTGCACGAAGCGTGGCGGATAGCGCAGGCCGAGTTTGGCGTATTCGTCGAAAATCTTTTCGTCGACACGTCCGTCATCTTCCAGCATGAAAGCATCGTAGGGGTTGGCGATGAGCAAGACGTTAAAGATACGTCGTGCCATCAGGTCGACGAAGGACGTGTCGCGCAGGACCAGTGTGTCTCTTTTCATTTCTCTTGTGAGTGTGGTGGCGGGGCATCTGCTCCGTAGATTTTGCGGACAAAGATAGCGATAAACTTTGAGAAACGCTTGCTGCAAACTCGATTTTTTTGTCCACACTGCTTGCTTTTCCTGTTTTTGCCGTATCTTTGCCCCTGCAAAGAACCATGTAGGTGTTACTATGGATTGACGACAACGTGGAAAATGAATAATTAAGGTGTACTCTCGTTCATCCGATATGCGAACTCTCATCTTCAACCCTTGGAACGATCTGGCACTGGCCAGCGGCGATGCCCACTATACGCCGCCCGCCTCTGCCCGGCAGATGGCGCAGGACTTGCAGCACCTGCCACAGCTGTGGCGCTCGCACGACCCGCGGGCGGTGTCGGTGTGGGGGTGGTCACCTCTGTTGGTGAGACTGTTGCGCGAGATGGGTGTGGACGAGGCGCTGCTGCCTTCGACCGGGCAGATGGAGGCTTATCGTGCAGCCTCGTCCCGGCAGACGGCGGTGCGGCTGCTCGCCCGCTGGCGCGAGTTGTGGCCTGAGATGTTTCTGGCTGGCACCTTGGTGGGCGACTCCCGGTGGTGTACGACTCCCTCGGAGGTGCAGGCAGCCCTTGCCGCCTTTGGCGGTGAGGCGATGTTGAAAGCCCCTTGGAGCGGCAGCGGGCGAGGCGTGCATCCCGTTCATGGCGGCGCAGGCGACAAGGACGAAGCGTGGGTGGCACGGACGATGGCGCGTCAGGGAGGCGTGGAGGTCGAACCTTATTATAATAAAGTAGTGGATTTCGCGATGGAGTTCTGGGCCGAGCACGGGCAGGTGCGCTATCAGGGCCTCTCGCTGTTCACCACCACCGCCGGAGGGGTCTACAGCGGTAATCTCGTGGCATCCGAACAGGAGAAGCAGCGCCGTCTGGCGCATTACGTCAGTCCCGACCTCCTCAGTCGTCTGCGCCAGTGTTCTGAACAGCTACTCTCCGACGGCATCGTGCCTGCCTGGTACACAGGGCCTCTCGGAGTGGACATGATGGTGGTGCAGACGCCCACCCTTGAACAGTCCACCCCCAACCCTTCCTTTTCCCTTCATCCCTTTGTCGAACTCAATCTGCGCATGACGATGGGGTGGATCGCTATTCTTCTGGCGAAGGAACAGCCCAATGAGGACTGCCGCGTTTTCAGCATTCAGCAGACGGACGGCCACTATCGCTATGAGCTGAATGACATATCAGAATAGACAAAAAAAGTCTTTATTTGGCGGAAATTGCAAATTTTGCTAACTTAGACTTTGCAGTTTCCGCCTTTTTCCGTACCTTTGTCGCCGTCAGATGTGCCTAATGAATCTTTCTTTTTTGAATCTTTGAATCTTTCAATTTCTCAATTTTTCAATCTTTCAATTTCTCAATCTTTCAATCTTTCAATTTCTCAATTTCTCAATTTCTCAATTTTTCAATCTTTCAATCTTTATTCGGATGGAGACCTTTTTCAGGACACATGCTTATCTGGTGGAGCACACCGACCTGCCCGTGCGGCGTGCCCTCATGGACGAGATCGACTGGCGTCAGCCCCTCATCGGCATCAAAGGCACACGCGGCGTGGGCAAGACCTCGTTCCTGCTTCAGTATGCCAAGGAGCGGTTCGACGTGCGCACACGCAAGTGCTTGTATGTCAACATGAACAACTTCTACTTCCAGGGCCGTGGCTTGGCCGACTTTGCCCGGGAGTTCCGCCAACAGGGAGGCGAGGTGCTGCTCATCGACCAGGTGTTCAAGCAGCCCGATTGGAGCCGTGAGGTGCGTCGTTGCCACGACGAGAACCCCGGCCTGCGCATCGTTTTCACAGGCTCATCCGTCATGCGACTCAAAGAGGAGAACCCTGAGCTGAACGGACTCGTCAGCAGCTACAACCTGCGCGGCTTCTCCTTCCGCGAGTTCCTGAACCTGAAGACCGGAAGCCACCTGCCGGCCTACACCCTTGCAGACATCCTGTACCACCACGAAGAGATAGCCGACAGCATACTCCGACAGGTGGCACCGCTGGAACATTTTCAGAGCTACCTCCACCACGGCTTCTACCCCTTCTTCCTCGAACGTCGCAACTTCAGCGAGAATCTCCTCAAGACCATGAATATGATGCTCGAGGTGGACATCCTGCTCATCAAGCAGATAGAACTGAAATATCTCTCTCGCCTGAAGAAACTCTTCTACCTGCTTGCCGTGGAACGTCCCTCGGCACCCAACGTCAGCCATCTGGCCCAGGAAATCGACACCTCACGGGCCACCGTGATGAACTACATCAAATACCTCTCCGACGCACGTCTCATCAATCTGATCTACCCTCCCGGCGAAGCTTTCCCCAAGAAACCTGCCCGCGTGATGATGCACAACAGCAATCTGATGTACGCCATCTATCCCAACCGCATGGAGCAGACGGATGTCTTCGAGACCGCTTTTCAGAATGCCCTCTGGGCCTACCACGACGTGCGCGCTGGCGACCGTCACGCCACGTTCCTCGTCGATGGCCGACGGTTCCGTGTCGTCGCGTCCCACCCGCGACGCATCCAGCCCGACGTCAGCTATGCCCTCGCCGGTATCGAGCGTGGGCACGGACAGGTCATCCCCCTCTGGCTCTTCGGGTTTCTCTACTAATGATTCCCCCCCAGAATAAGTTCCTGCGTCAATGCGGGAAAGATCTTTACGGAATACCATGAAAACGCCGGTTATGTCATTAAAATCATTATTTTTGTTGAAAAAACATCCTTACGCGCACGCAAACAAATAATAAAACTTATCTTTGCACCGCATTTACCAAAAGAATCAACATTTAACTAAATACAAAAACTTATTACAATGCAAAGAAAAAGACTACTACGAACTGTCTTCGTGGCCTTGGCTGCTTTGGCCGTAGGACAGTCGCCTGTTTCAGCCTTTACTACCAATGAACTGGAAGGTCAAGGATGGACAAAGGTAACAAACTTGACCGATGTCAGCAATTACTATTATGTGTTTGTAGATGCTGGCAGTTCCAATTATGCCATGGGACGTCTGGCATCATCTGCTGACAGGCCTGTTTACATGAATCTGGCTGACCCCTTGGGATTCGCAGGTGAAGTGTGGGCACTCTCAGGTTCTACCTCTTACACCATGCAGAACCTTTTAGACAGCAGATATTTCATCAGCGGTGATGCCGGATGGAATGATTCAATGGCTGATGCTACAAGCGATCAAGGGAATTTTAGTATTACTCTTTCCAATGGTAAGTATTCCATTAAAAGTACAAAGACCAACCAGTGGGTCGGTCCTTGGAATAATGATGGGGCTGTAGCCAATAATTATGAAAACATTGCGGCAAATAAGTCTGAATCTCAGGCACCGGGATTCTTCATTTATGCCATGCCGAGAACTGACTATAATTCCAAACGGATAACAGACTCTTGGCTTACCTCCCATGGCTGGAGTAAGGTGACAGCCAACTCTGCTTTGGGCAATGCAGACAACTACTATTTAATCGTAGAAAAGGAATCGTTTGGCTATGCGTTGGCGCGCACGTCAAGCAGTCGCCCCGTCCATAAGTCCTTGTCGAATCCTTTTGCTGCACCGAATGAACTATGGTTGCTCTCTGCTTCGGGCAGTGGATATAAGTTCCAAAGTGCCGTTGATGGTACTTATTTCACCAGTGCCGCAGGCGACTGGAACACCTCGATGGGCAGTGCTGCTAATGCAGACATTATTGCCACAGTATCCGATGGTGTTTATACGCTGAGTGCGGGTGGTTCCAACAACATTGGCCACTGGCAGGATAATACACAATATCCTTTTGAGAACGAAAATGTTGCAGCGAACAAGAATGCAACAAACCGCAACAGCTATTACATTTATACAATCTCCAAGTCTGATTATGCGACTCAGCGAGCTTCCGTCATTTCGTCGTTAGCTTCCACTGCTACAGAGGCTTCGCCGGCAAACCTGACAAGCTTCGTTATCAACAATAGCGACTTCTCCATATTGGCAAAGCAGGGATGGACAACGAGCGGTACGGCAGGCAACCAGCAGACGGGCAATGGCACTTTTGAGACCTGGAACAGCAATAATGTTTCAGTCACCCAAGAAGTGGCTGATCTGCCTGGCGGCCTGTACACTTTCAAGGCACAGATGGTGCTGGGCAATAACTCTACTACAGCCAACCTTTATGCCAATGCTGACCAAGAATATACAGCGAGTGCTTCACAGATTTGCACCTCAGCTTCTTACGACGGCATGATGGCAGAGCTGATGGAAGATCCTGCCTATGCTCAAGTGACTGTCAATCCCCACATGTCATCAGACGGCACGATGACCGTTGGCCTGAAAGTTCCATCGGGATGGATTGTTTTCGACAACTTCCAATTGTTCTATCAAGGCCCCACCATCAAGAGTAACTCAATCGCGTTTACTTCTGGCTCTGCAGTAACCGCTGATCAATGGTACGCTTTTGATATTCCCGTAGCAGGAGATTATGCATTCACTACAACCGATGCTCTCAACAATATTTCTTATACGACCGAAGGCATGACACTTGTTGAGAATATTGGTTCGCTCAATATGGGCACACCTTCAGCGACAACGTCTTTATCTGCAGGTACTATCTACTTTAAGTCTTCCAATGCAGCCACTATCACGATAGCTCCACAGTCTTACACTTATACCGTAGGCAGCGCTACGGTGGACTATGAGTATGTTCAGGGTGGCGAGACGGTGACAGTGACCTATGCGGACGCCGTAACGAACTCTGGTGAGGCGCTTACAGTTTCCACTTCAGGAGTAACTTTCAATGGCAGCACTCCGGCCGAGCTTACAGCCACTGCCAACGGCTTTACTTTCAAAGTTCCTTCTGGCCTGACCGCTGCCACTTCCTACACACTGGCTATTCCTGCTGGCATCATTGGCTATGCTAATGGCAACACTTATAATGAGACCCAAAACATCACCATCAAGACTCCGGCTGTGTTCGACGGTACATACTACCTGAAGGTGGCAGCTACAACAACCGACCGCACAACCAATTCGACATCAACAGGTACGGTGGGCAAGTATTTGGCTCGCGGTGCTGCCTGGGGTACGCATGCAACTGTAGATAATTACGGTTTGCCTGTTACTATATCCACCAACAAATATAACCTTTCAAGTGTAAAGTTCTATGACACGAATCGCTATCTCTATATCAAAGACAGCTTTGATGTTTGGGCTGATAATGGTTCGACTGGCGATGCAACAAACTTTGTGTTTGAAACTAATCAGGGCTATTTGACCATTAGTCCCGCCTCGAATACGAATGTCTGCTTCAAGCATAATGATAGTGAAGCTTCCAATGCTATAGCATCCGTGTATTATGATGGTACGGGGACAAACTCTGGTCCCATCATCCTTTGGGAACTTGTGGAAGCTGCAGACCATGCTACAGCAATGACTTCCCGTAAGGGCGCTCAGGCCGCAGCAGCAGCAACCGCTGCTTACTCAGATGATGACGACACTTATTCATCGCTATCTTCTGTCAATACGGTGGCTGCTATGGAAACAGCTGTTGTAGGATTGTTCTCCAAGGTTGTTGTAGGTGGTGATGCTCCGACTTCTGTCTCCGAAATTTATGAGAATAAAAATAATGGTAGCCAAACCGACGCCTTCCCGAAGTCGGTTTATACAGGCACTATTACCATTCCTGCTGCTGGCCTCTATCGTTTCTCCATGCAGGCTTTCTATCGTTCTGCTAACAATGCTACGACCCAAGCGATGCACACCAACAATGTTGACTTCCCACCCGTGGTTCTCTTCTTGGGTGATGCCGAGACACAGATCAAGTCTCTCTATGACGAAGTGGGTGGTGCTACAGCATACGATGGTAATAATGATGCACAGTTCAATGGTCAATACTATGCTAATAACATGACTGCCGCATTGAAAATGTTCCAAGAAGGCAAATATAAGAACGACGTGTGGGCTTACTTCGATGCAGCAGGTGAGTATTCTTACGGCGTGAAATATATCGGTTTTGCCAATAACAGTGCTCAGTGGTTTATCTACTCGCCTGAAGCTGTTACCGTCACCTACTATGGCAGCGACGACACACGCTTCACCAAACTGAACGCTGAGATTGCCAAGGCACAGACCATCAACGCCGTATGGAATAACAGCGACCTGGCCAATGAGATCACGACCGCACAGGCTATGTATACTGCTTACACCGCCAACCTGACGGACGTGAATAATGAGATCGATGCCCTGAAGGCAAAGTATCCCACTTCTGTCGCTGTCAACAACGGCAATTTCGACACAAATCCCGTCTTGCTGGCTGACGGCACGACGGCTTCGGGTGCTCAACAGGTTGTCAGTACAAATGGCACGTTGTATGACGTGACGGGCTTCTCTTCTTCTGAATCTGGCAGTGAATGGGTTTACGGATTGAATGCAGAGTATGGTTCTACTGGCACTCTCAACAATGCAACGCCTCCTGCAACAGATATCTATGGAGAGGCTTCGGGCGCAGCTTTGGGCCTTTCCGCAGGTTGGAGCCACAACGCCGTTTATTCTCAGGATGTGACGATAGCCAATGCTGGACGCTACCTTATTTATTATGAAGCTTTCAACAAGAACGCAGAGTCTTCTGCCATAACAGGTAACAAAGTAGGTCTTGACGGTACATATAGTGCCAAAGTGAATGACTTCACGGCCAATGAATGGGTTCGTGATTTGTTTGTAGTTGACATCTATGAGGCTGGCACTTATCCGCTGACGGTAGGTATCTATGGCGAAGGTGGTTCAGGCAGCAATGCCAAGCTGTGGGTTGACAATGTGGAAATCTACCGCGTGGGCGATGCTGTAGCTTCTATCCAGACGGCGGATGGCATCGTAACGGTGCTCGGCGATAATACTCTGGCTGACATCAACGCCGCCCTCACCAACACGATTTCCGTTCTGAACTTGGAGAAGGCAACAGGTCTTAGCAGCGCCACCATCTCAACAGCCAACAACCCCAACCTGCTGATCTATGCCAAGAACGGCAGTCAGGTGAGCAACATGAAGAATGTGATTGTCGACGGAACCTGCTCTCAGCTGGAATTGCAGAAGAGTAATGTCAACTTCTTCGTTCCTACGGCCTTCACGGCAACCAATGCCAAGTACATTGTGGCCAATGGTGATCTTGCAGGTGGCAACTTCGCAACACTCGTGGTTCCCTTTGCAGCTGCCCTTCCCTCTGGTGGCGCTGCTTACACTCTCGACCAAGGCGTGGATCTCATAGACGGCAACATTCGTGGTACATCAGTTAGCTCCATTGCAGCCAACAGCCCTGTGCTCGTGACAAAGGCGGGCGATTATACAGCAACGAACGCTGCCATCCCCGTCATCGCTTCTGGTGCGACATTCACGAATGGAGAACTTGTCGGTACTTATAGTGCAGTGGCTGCTCCTGCCAACTCCTACGTTCTGCAGAACCACGCCAGCGGTGAGGGCGTAGCCTTCTATATTGTTGGTGATAAGAAGCCGACGGTGAATCCCTTCCGCGCCTACATCAAGAAGCAGGCCAGCAACGTGAAAGCGCTGCGGGTGCTCTTCGGCGATGCCAGCGGCATCGAGGAGGTGCGTCAGGAGGCTGCTACGCAAATATACGACCTCAGTGGCCGACGTGTGGCGCAGCCTGTCAAGGGTATGTACATAGTGAACGGTAAGAAAGTGATTATTAAATAACCAACCAAAGGAACAAAAACAATGAAAGAGTTATATATAGCACCCTGCACCAGAATACGGATGATAGAAGCCTGCCACATGCTTTGTGTCAGTGGTAACGTTGATTCAGGCTCAGGCTCCAATGAAGGTGAAGAAGATATGGATATGAGTGTAAAACGTAGCAGCTTACCCGGCACGAACACCGTGAAGTGGGACAGCTGGGAATAAAGGTAATGAACTCTAATAATACAGAATAAATTATGAATACGAGAAATCATCTTATATTATTCTCTGCGGCTTTGGCTTTTGTCGGCTGTACTGATGACGAGCCTTTGGCTTCGCAGCAACCTGCCACTCCTGCAGGAGCCGGTGTGAAGATTGGATTCCAAGCCAGTGTAGGACAGCCCCTGCAGGTGTTGGACGAAGAGGACCTGGACGGCGGACCGTCCACCCGTGCCTCTATCAACACCAGCGCTTCCGAAGGCTTCTTCGGCACATGGGCAACGAACGATAATATCAGTATCAGTGACGGCGCGCTGATGTACACTTATCAACCCACGTCCGCAGCTGCCACGGCTGAGTTCCAGCCACGAACGGGTAAGAACTCGTTCACCACCGACGGAACGGGCTCCGATGCCACTTTCTACGCTTTCTACCCAGCCGATGCGGTCTTGGGTTGGAACGGTTCTACCGTCACCACAATGATTTACACCGAGCAAGACTATGACGAGAATCTTGAGAACAGCGGCGTGATGGGTCCCTACATGGCTGCCGTGGCCACTACAACGGGTGGAGGCGCTAATGCCAGCTTTACCTTCGGACACATCTGTTCGGTCGTCGATGTGGATTTGTCTTCGTTCGACGGAGGCACGGTAGCGTCAGTGGCATTATGCTCCAACTCTAAGGTCAGCTTGGCTGGCCGTATGGCATACAATGCCAGTACGAAGGAAGCCTCTGTCTCAACAGATGATGGCGACACCTATTTCTCGAGCAGGCAAAGTGATGTGGTTGTTGTGTCTAACATCAATGAGTCAACTCCCGTCGTTCGCTTCTATCTACTGCCTGTCAAGCAAACCGCCGGCCTTACCATCACGGTTCGGACCACTGAGGGTAACTACTATACGAAATCTACCTCCAATGCAGTGGGAACTTCTGATGCAAATGTCAGTTATCTTGCTTCTGTCTCTGGTGTCACTTCGGGTACAGTCTGCAAACCTTACTACAAGAAATATAAGTTCGGAGCCATCTCCACAGCTAAGACCAATCGCTGGATGGCCATGATTCCAGGCTCAACCTATTTTAGTATGTTGAGTACACCTGGGTCGCACGACTCTGCTACGAGTAGCGTTACTAGCTATACATCTTCATCGAAGTGCCAAAGCGAGACTATTGCACAGCAGTTAGAGAATGGCGTTCGTGCTTTCGATATACGCCCTGGTTACAAGTATTCCACCGCGATAACGACGAGTAACTTGTATATTTATCATGGCATGGCTAATACGAATGTCCTATACAAGGATGCCATCAAGGACTTGGTGGATTTTCTTAAAGCCAATCCCACCGAAACGTTATCTGTCATAATGGTTAAAGAAGATGGTACCCCTCTTTTGTCTTCATGGACAGACTATACGACAGAAATGTGCAACGCCATTGATGAGATACATACGCAGTACACCGATAATATTAAGTTGCTTGACCACTCATATTACACTCTGAATGATTATCGTGGCAAGATATTCTTTGGTTATCGTAACGCATGGGATCTTCATAAAACTGTTCGTGTTACCAATTGGGCAGATAATGCTTCAGTTAAAGATTATTCTGTAGGTGTAGGCAGCACATGTACAGCCAGCATTGAAGATGAATACAACAAAAATGGTGATAACAAAAAGACTGTTGTTAATGCTTTGCTTGATATGGCATCAGCCAATACCAATCATACCCGTTTCCATTATACTTTCACGAGTTGTGCCAACAGTCCTTCTTCGTATGCCAGCGTCCAGAATCCCGCAGCCGCCACCCACATTGGCACGCTCACTGGTCCAACAGGCTACGTCTATGGTGACTTCATGGGTAGTTCCAGTTACAGCGGAAGCACGCTGCTGAAGGCTATCGTTGCCCAGAATCTCAAGTACGTTTATAAGAACCGTACCCGCTGCTCCACTACCGCTCCCTCCGGCACTGACACCGGCGCAGACATCTCCGCCGATGAGTATGCCGACGACAGTCAGGTATATGTGAAGGAAAGAACGTTCTGAAAGATTAATCCATATCACTGAAGTGAGGAATATCTTCATCATCATATTGGTGTTCTTCTGTACGGCACTGGCCGCACAGAAGACACCGAATATGATGTGCATCCGTCTGGTCAAGGGCGATGTCACCTCTATCCCTACTGCTACGATAGACTCGATCACCATCTCAGACTCGGCGCTGCTTATTCACTTGAAGTCGGGCAATAAACAGTGGTGCCCGATAGCGACAATCGCTTCTATCACTTTCGCCGAAGGTGATGTGTCCGAATACCATGAAGCTGTTGATATGGGCCTCTCGGTATGCTGGGCAACATGCAATGTCGGTGCCTCGCATCCAGAAGATTTCGGCGGACGCTATGCCTGGGGAGAGACGGTGGAGAAGCGAAGCTATACTGAAGAGAACTACACCTTTTTCAAAAATGGAGAATACGAATATATAGGTGTGAATATTTGTGGAACGAAGTACGATGTCGCCCGTCAGCGCTGGGGCGGAGAATGGCGATTGCCCACCCGCAGCGAATTGGCAGAACTGACGACCCGTTGCACTTGGACTCCTGAGACGTTGAATGGCGTGAATGGCTATCGCGTTACTGCACAGAATGGCAACAGTATCTTCCTGCCGTCGGCAGGTCTCCAAAATGGTGCTGCTCCTACGGAGGTGGGCACGGGTGGCTATTACTGGTCTGGAATAGTCAACAGATCAATGCTTTCAGCGGCTTATAACCTGAACTTCAAAGGCTATGATGCCGAATGGACTGCCAGTCGTGCCTATGGCTTCTCCGTGCGTGCTGTCAGGTAGCTGTTGGACTTTCCCAGGCTTCGCGGAGGCGCTTACCCTTCCTCTCTGCTTTTTTTGCCCAAAAGAACTGTCAAACCGTCACATCCAGAGACAACATGTTGAAGGATAGTTTGATAAGTGGTGACGGATGGGGTGACAGATGGGGTGAAAAGGTGACGGGTTTAACATAAATTACGGAAAATTTTGCCGGAACAGGCATTCCCTTGGGGATTTTTTTTCTTGCAGAAGATGTGCTTCTCTTTAGGGAGAAACGAGAAGAACGTCAAGACAATTGGGGTCGTATCACCAGTGATACAGCTTCATATCACCAGTGATACAGCTTCGTATCACCAGTGATACGACACTGATAGCTTAAGGAAACCAGGATTTTTCCCACTCTCACTTTTCCCTCTTTCACTTTTCATTTTTCATTTCTCATTTTTCACTTTCCATTTTTCACATTTCATCTCCTGTCGGAAGATTATAGGGGGCTATCACACTTTTTTTGCCACCTTGACTTTGCACTTTCGTGGATAATCACTATCTTTGCGGCCGACAAGTGGAAACACAACCAATTTCAAAACCTATAAACGTTTATTATGGCTAAAGAAAAGAAATTTATCACTTGTGATGGTAATGAGGCTGCGGCTCACGTGAGCTATATGTTCTCTGAGGTCGCTGCTATCTATCCCATCACTCCGAGCTCGCCTATGGCTGAGCACGTCGACGAGTGGGCTGCCCGCGGGCGCAAGAACCTGTGGGGACAGACCGTGAGCGTCCAGGAGATGCAGTCCGAGGCCGGTGCCGCTGGTGCTGTTCACGGTTCGCTGCAGGCTGGTGCGCTGACCACGACCTTCACGGCTTCTCAGGGTCTGCTGCTGATGATCCCGAATATGTATAAGATCGCCGGCGAGCTCATCCCCTGCGTCTTCGACGTCTCGGCCCGTACGCTGGCCAGCCACTCGCTGTGTATCTTCGGCGACCATCAGGACGTGATGGCTTGCCGCCAGACGGGTTTCGCCATGCTCTGTGAAGGCTCTGTGCAGGAAGTCATGGACATGACAGCTGCCGCCCACCTGGCTTCGCTGGAGACCTGCGTGCCGTTCGTCAACTTCTTTGACGGCTTCCGCACTTCCCACGAGTATCATAAGATTGAGCTCATGGACCAGGAGGACATCCGCCCGCTGGTGAAGGAAGAGTATATCAAGCGCTTCCGCGACCGCGCCATGTCGCCCGAACGTCCCATCACTCGTGGTACCGCTGAGAACCCCGAGACATTCTTCACACACCGCGAGGCCTGCAACCCCTACTACGATGCAGTGCCCGAAGTGGTGGAGAAGTACCTGGGCGAGATCTCGAAGATCACTGGCCGCGAGTACCACCTCTTCAGCTACTATGGCGCCAAGGATGCTGACCGCATGATTATCCTCATGGGCTCTGCCACCGATGCTGCACGCGAAGCTATCGACTACCTGAACCAGAATGGCCAGAAGGTGGGTATGATCTCGGTGCACCTCTATCGTCCGTTCTCGGTGAAGCACCTGCTGGCTGCTGTGCCTCAGACGGTGAAGCGCATCGCTGTGCTCGACCGTACGAAGGAGCCCGGTGCCAACGGCGAACCTCTGTACCTCGACGTGAAGGATGCTTACTACGACGTGGAGAACCGTCCCCTCATCGTCGGCGGTCGCTACGGCCTTGGTTCGCACGACACCACGCCCGCTCAGATCATCAGCGTGTTCAATAATCTCGCTCTGCCCGAGCCCAAGAACCACTTCACCATCGGTATCGTGGATGACGTGACGTTCACGTCGCTGCCCGAAGTGGAGGAGATTGCTCTCGGCGGCAAGGGCATGTTCCAGGCTAAGTTCTACGGTCTGGGTGCTGACGGTACCGTGGGTGCCAACAAGAACTCGGTGAAGATCATTGGTGACAACACCGACAAGTACTGTCAGGCTTACTTCAGCTACGACTCCAAAAAGTCTGGCGGCTTCACCTGCTCGCACCTGCGCTTCGGCGATACACCTATCCGCTCGACCTATCTGGTGACCACGCCTAACTTCGTGGCTTGCCACGTGCAGGCTTACCTCCACATGTACGACGTCACCCGCGGTCTGCAGAAGAACGGTACGTTCCTGCTGAACACGATCTTCGACGCCGACGAGCTGGAGAAGTTCATGCCGAACAAGGTGAAGCGTTATTTCGCACAGAACAATATCACCGTCTATACCATCAACGCTACGAAGATCGCACAGGAAATCGGTCTGGGCAACCGCACCAACACCATCCTGCAGAGCGCCTTCTTCCGCATCACCGGCGTGATTCCCGTGGAACTCGCTGTGGAGCAGATGAAGAAGTTCATCGTGAAGAGCTACGGCGCCAAGGGCGAGGATGTGGTGAACAAGAACTACGCTGCCGTCGATCGTGGCGGCGAGTACGTTCAGCTCACCGTGAAGCCCGAATGGGCCAACCTGCCCGACGATGCAGAGAAGGTGGACGACGCTCCTGCTTTCGTCAAGGAACTCGTACGTCCTATCAACGCTCAGGCTGGTGACCTGCTGCCCGTCAGCGCCTTTGTCAAGCACGGCACGGTCGACGGTTCCTGGCAGGTGGGTACTGCCGCCTATGAGAAGCGCGGTGTCGAAGCCTTCGTGCCCGTATGGGATAAGGAGAACTGTATCGAGTGTAACCAGTGCGCATACGTCTGCCCGCACGCTGCCATCCGTCCGTTCGTCCTCACCGACGAGGAACTCAGCAAGTTCGAAGGTCTGGAGACCCGCGAGATGAAGGCTCCCGCTGCCATGAAGGGTATGCACTTCGTCATCGAGCCCAGTGTGCTCGACTGCCTCGGCTGCGGCAACTGCGCCGACGTCTGCCCGGGTCGCACCGCACAGGCTGCTAAACTGGGTGTGGAGCCCGCTTCGCTGAAGGCCCTGAAGATGGTGCCCTTCAACCCCG
>CAMVFC010000007.1 GCA_947166655.1 uncultured Prevotellaceae bacterium | reverse complement strand
GAGCCTCGCCGCTAGCCACAGCGAGGGCAAGCGCAACACGCTCTACTCGCAGAGCGTCAGCGGCATCGATGTCAGCAGCAGTGCCCTGCAACGCGACACCCGCAGCCGCTCCACCAACTTCTCTGTCAGCAGCACGAAAAACTTCCCCTCGCTCTTCGCCAAACTCGGCGCAGATGCCTCGTATGGTTTCGGCAACAGCGAGCAGGCGATTTCCTCCCCTACGGGGGGAGGTCAGGAGGGGGCTAACATCATCAAGATTCGCTCCAACAGCTACAACCTCCACGGCAATGCCGCCGTCACCCCCGTCCTCTGGCTCGAACTGCGCTACGACATCCGCTACAGTTGGTCACGCTCCCGCTACGCCGAAGAGAGCAATACCACGACCTCCCTCACCCACAGCGGAGCCGTCCATGTGTTCCCCATCGCCACCCTCGACCTCTCCTTGGACTATGACCATGTGCGCCGCCAGATTACCACCGACCAATACAAGCGCATGTCGCTCTTCAACGCCTCCGCGCAGTACAAATTCCGCCAGTGCGTCCTCCGTCTGGAGCTCACCAACCTTCTGAACCAGCGCAGCTACGCCTACACCGTCTTCGACGGCATCAACACCTACACCTACGACTACGCCCTTTGCGGACGCACCGCAATGTTCAGGGTGACATTTAAATTATAAGACATTTTTCCACCGCAGCAGATGGAAAAGGGGTGGAAAATGAAGCTGCAAGTGATTCTATATCAGCGAGAAAGGGACGGAATGGCGATTTCCACCCTTTCCCCTTGTGAAGGTCGCAAAATTGCTGTACCTTTGCAGCGTCAAAATGAAAAAGAAGATGAAAAGGAAAGCTATTGGAATCGTCGTTGCCGTTGTTGTGCTGGCCTTGATGGGCATTGCATGGAACTGGTGGAACATGCCGCAGAATCGGCTGCTTCGTGCGGCAGAAGATATGGTGTTCATGGATGCGGACAGCGCAGCGCGGCTGTTGGAACAGGTCGATACGACGCGGCTGACGGAAAGCTCACAGATGCTCTTCGACCTTATGCGGGTGCTGGTGAATGAAGAACGTTGGTACCTGAGCCATGCCGACACGGCCTCCTGCCTCTCGGCAGACGAATGGACGTGGTCGTTCAAGCGTGACATTGTCAAAGAGGAAGCGGACGGCCATGCCGCTCCCGACGACAGCACCCTCCTGCGCGTGTACCGATATTATGAAAATGCAAGTCTCGGCGGCACTATTGACGACAGGGATGCCCTGCGGCGCTTCGGTCGCATCTGCTTTGTGCTCAGTCGCTACTATCGGGAGAAGGCCCAGTTCTCACAGACGAACCGAGTCTTCCATCTGGCCATCCATTGTGCTGAGGCCACTGGCGACCACGCCTTGGCCTACCGTGCCTACAGCAAGTTTGTCGTTCAAATGAATCATACCAGTGCCGTACAATCCCAGTTGTTTCTGCGCCGAGCACTGGAGCATTACCGTCAGTCGCCCGACCAGCCGCACCGACTGCTGACGTTGCTCAACGACTATGGTTTCTCGGTGCTCCATTGTGCGCCTTTCGACCTGCACCACTTCGGCTCGCTGACCCGCATCACCGCCCTCGCAGCCCGTCATCGCAACGAGCCTCCGTCGCCCGCGGTCAATGACTCCGTCTATCAGTGTCTGGATTCCCTTTGGGCGCTGCCTCACGCCGATTTCTCCTATATGTGTACCATGAGGATTGATAAAGTTTCTGCTGCCGGAGAAATCAGCGTGCCCGTCGGCATGTATGAAGAAAACCAGCAGCAGCACGAGGCTGACGAGACGAAGCACGGCTGTACGTCGTTTGAGAGTGACAGGGAGCGGGCGGAGCAGGATTTCGCCGTCAACCGCGACACCTACTTGGCACCGGGCTACGTCCGAAAGTCTGCCGTGCTACAGCGGCGGCTGATGACGACGGTCATCGTTATCCTCGTGCTGGCCGTGGCCGTCCTCCTATTCGTTTTCCGCAATTGGCGGGCCGGCGTGCGTCGCCGGCACGACGCTGAACAGGCCGCCCACCGACGCGAGGCAGAGCAGTTGGCCGAGCGTCTGCGGCAGAAAGACACGATGATTGCGATGCTTCGCGGACACATCCTCGACAAGAGCGAAATCCTCGACATGCTGGAGCCTACGGCAGGCAAACGCACCGTCATCAACGCCCGCAACTGGCGCGAGATAGAGGTGACGCTCGACACCGCCGATGGCGGTTTCGTCAGCCGTCTGCGCAGCGAACATCCTGAGTTCAGTGAGGACGACATCCGTCTCTGCATGCTGGCGCGGCTGAAGCTCTCGAACACCGCCCTGTCCGCCATCTATCTCATCTCCGTCTCGGCCGTGCAGCATCGCAAACAGAAGCTGAAGAAGGAAGGCTTCGGTGTCAGCGACCCCGCCGTGACCCTCGACCAGATTATCGCAAACTTCTAAAACAACACCTTTATGAACAAGAACCATTCCCGATGCGGAAATCTCCGCATCCTGCTACTGCTATGTCTTATTGTGAACATGCAAACAGCGACTCGCGCCGACATCGTCAAAGGACGCGTGGTGGACGCCGAAACAAAGGAGCCGCTGCCTGAGGCCGCCGTGAAGTTCATGCAACAGTATGGCGAATATGGCACGATGATCAGTAACACGAAAACCGACTCGCTGGGCCGCTTCACGTTCTTCGCCGACGGACGCGGCACCATTGAAGCGACGATGCTGGGCTACTACGCGAAGACGAAACCCGTGCTGGCCTTCAGCAACAGCCGCAGGGACACGCTCGACGTGGGCGACATAGCGCTGAAGATGTCGCCGCAGATGCTGAAGATGGTCGAGGTGACGGGCCGTGCCCGCCGCTTCACCGTCAAGGACGACACGATTGTGTTCCACCCCGAGGCGTTCCACCTGCAGGAGGGGGCGCGGCTCGATGAACTCATCCGACAACTGCCGGGCGTGGAAATAGACCAGCAAGGGAAAATGTCGTGGAACGGCAAGCCCATTCGCATCACAATGGACGGCGAGAGCCTCTTCGGTGGCGACGCGCTGGTGCGGCAGCTGCCCGCCGAGGCCGTGGAGAACATCAAAGCCTACAACAAGCAGTCGGAGCTGAGCGAGCGCACGGGCAAGGACGACGGCAAGCAGGACATGGTGCTCGACCTTACCATCAAGCCCGGTTTCCTCGACCGTTGGTATGGCGACGTCAAGACGGGCTACCTGTCGCCGAAATATTACGATGGCGAGCTGTTGATGAACCGCCTGTCGAAGAAAGACCCCGTGATGGTCTTCGCCAATGCCAACAACGTCGACAAGCACTGGCGGCGCAACATGAACGGGAGCATGGCCAACATGGGTAGAGGCTTCGGACAGGAGCATGGCGCGTCGGCTGGCTATCAGCACAACTGGCAGCGCAAGGAGGGTACTCACGACCTGAAGAGCAGCTACAGCTTCACGGGCGGCGTGGCTCACGACGACAACCGCCAGACAAGCGGCGAAGAGACCGAAAACTATTTCCCCAATACCGCCGCCACGCGCTCTACCTCAGAGAATTATCAGCGCAACCACAAGCTGGAGCCACGGCTGATTGCCGACCTCCGATGGGTGCGCGACACGCTGAACACCTTTTCGCTGAGGGTCAGTGCCGAGCACAGCAGCAACCGCTCGCACAGCCGCCAGACCACGGAGCAGGAGGAAATGTCCTCCGCCGTTCTCTATGCTGCGACAATGTCGCAGCATACCACCACCCACACCGCCACCCACACCGACGGTCACAAGACCATCCTCGACACCCGCGCCGGCTGGGAGCACTATGTCAAGGACGGTGCCCTCGGCGCCAGCGTCACGCTGAACTACCAAGACGGACGCACCGACGGCCAGACCGACCGCACCATAAAATACTTCAAAGCCCCCCTGTCGTCCCCCGATGGGGACAGTATAGACCCAACAGGCAAAACTAATGAAGCCCCCTCGGGGGCCGTAGTGGGGACTCTCACCCAGACTTACGCCTCGCCCTCCCGTCAGTTCTCCACCACCGCCGAGGCCCACCATGCCCGCTGGCTTATGAAGAACTGGATGATGCAGGCGCAGTACTCGTTCTCCTATAACCGCAACCGCGACAACCGCGACTTCCAGACCGACGGCGTGGCCGACGCTGCCAACAGCTACCGCAACCGCTACACACGCCATGAGCACAGCCTGCAACTGTCGCAGACCATCAACCTCACGCCCCTCCAGCTCATGCCCAACCTCACCGTCCGCTGGCAGCGCGAGCGTCAGGACTACCAGCGCGGCGTAAGCTCCCTCTCCTCCGGGGAAAGGCTACGGGTAGGCGCGACAGCGGGAATGGGGCAGGGGTGGGGCCTCGACACCGCTGCCGTGCGCCGCCATTTCTTCCTCGACCCCTCGCTCAGCGCTACATGGAAACTCAGCAAGACCGCCGGCATCGAACTGAACTACAGCTTCACGACCAGCCAGCCCGACATCCTCCAGACCATCGGCTACCGCGACCTCACCGACCCGCTCTTCATCACCGAGGGCAATCCCGGCCTGCGCAATACCCATACCCATGCCGTGAGCCTGACCTACAACATGGTGCTTGCCCGCAGCCAGACCTCGTTCAGCGCAACCGTCGGCTACAACCAAAGCGACCGAGAAACCACGACCGCCCTCAGCTACGACCCCACGACCGCCATCTACCAGAGCCGTCCCGAAAACGTCCGCGGCAGCAAGTCATGGAACTTCCGCCTGAACTTCGACCAAGCCCTCGGCGACTATCTCCGCCTGCAAAGTGACTTCCGCATGAATGCCAGTCAGCGCTATGGTTATCTCACATTTCTGCCCACGCAAAACAAACGTATTGAGAATCGCCAGAATTCTCTCAATCCTCGCGAAAACCTCACCCTCTCGCTCGACTACAACTGGCTCAAAGCCTCCCTGTTCGCCGAGATTAACGCCGACCGCCTGCGCTACACCGCCTCGCCCGAGCAGAACACCACCCATTGGGACAACCGTTTCGGTCTGCGTGCCGAGGCCACCGTGAGCCGCTTCGTCTTCGGCTCTGACCTCACCGAGCGCACCTACAGCGGCTACACCATCGGCAGCATGAATCGCAATGTTCTCGTCTGGAACGGCTACGTTGGTTGGAAAATCCTAAAGAACAAAGGCCGCCTCGCCTTTGAGTTCGACGACATCCTGAACAACGAGGACGGTCGCCGTAGCCAGCAGTCAGCCTATCAACAGACCACCACCTGGCAGGACTTCCGCCACCACTACGTCGGCCTCCGTTTCACCTACCATCTGGATGCGAAGAAAAAGGATTAATTTTATGTGAAAAGATAACGGAATTCGAAAATAAATAGCTATCTTTGCACGGCAAACCAAGACTAAAGACTCTATGGCACCAAAAGAACAAAGAAACGAGCTTCTGGCTCAGACAATCATCAAGAACCTCAAGCGCCGCCACATCGAGGGCTTCTATTGTCCTTCCGGCGAAGAAGCAGTGAAAAAAGTATCGGAACTGATTGAAGACGGCAGCTCCGTGACATGGGGCGGCACGATGACAGTCCGTAACCTGGGTATTCCCGACGAACTGAGGAAAAGGGGAACGCTGGAGGTCCTTGACCGCGACCTGGTGGAGTCGCCCGAGGAGAAGCAGGCCATGTATCTCAAGGCTTTCTCGACCGACGTCTACCTGACAAGTGCCAACGCCATCTCTGAGGATGGTGTCATCGTGAACATCGACGGCAACGGCAACCGTGTGGCTGCCATCACCTGGGGACCGAAGAAGGTGATCTTCGTTATCGGCCTGAACAAAGTGGCACAGACGGTAGAGGCAGCTCTGTCGAGAGTACGGGGAACGGCATCGCCCATCAATGCAGCACGTTTCGACATCAAGACCCCTTGCCAAGTAGACGGCGTGTGCCATAACTGCAACTCGCCAGAGAGCATCTGCAACTACGTCCACTTCCTCAGAAACTCACCACGAGGCCGCCATCAGGTCGTGCTGGTCGGTGAGGACCTTGGATATTGATTTGTGTACGGACTCCAAAGTTTATGAAATAACAGAATCGTGGTTAATGCCTATGAAGAAATTATATGTTACTGCTGTCCTGACAGGTCTGTTGCTGGCATTTGCCGTGAGCGGCTGCCACAGAAACTACAAGGTGAACTATGCCTTCGTCGCTGAAGATACCTTGAAACATGTCGTCGACTCGGTCGATGCCGTGTTGGAGGCAGAGGAGGCCGCACAAGCTGAGAAGGAGGCTAAGGCTGCTGTGGAGGAAGATCTGGATGAAGAAACCCTCTTCGAGGTGCCTGATATTCCTCGCGATGTGACTGCAGGTCAGATCATGGACCGTGCCAACAAAAAAGATGTCCGCGATGCAGAGAAACTGTATAGCGGACAGGAGATAGAGTAGGGGCTGTTGCCCCTACGCTTGGTGGTATAGAAACTTGTCAGGCTGCTACTTGATGAGTTCCACGCTTCGCTGCAGGAACTTATCGAGGGCTTCGCCTTTCAGCATGCCGTTTTGCAGCAGAGCCAGGTCGATGAGCTGGTGGACGATGTCGTTCTTGGCAGCGTAGTCGCCGATGAGCTGCTGCTTCTTGGCTTTCTGTTCGTCGATGGCCTTCTGCGTGTTGGCCTTGTCGTCTTTCTCTTCCTGGGTGATTTCCTCAGGTTTCTTCTTCTCCGTCTGCTGGTTCAGTGCGGCCAGACGGGCTTCCTGTCCCTTGATTTCGCTCTCAATGGGCTGCAGCTCGGTAGCGAGCTCGGCATTGAAGGATGACAGAATCTCCTTCACCAGACGGTGGTCGCTGTTGAGTACCAGGTTGTAGCTGTCGGGCATCTGACCGTAGAAACCCATGCCCTGCTGGTAGCGGCTCATCTCCTTCATGCGGCGCATCCACTCGTTCTGGGTGATGATGACAGGACGCTGACTCTCGCCCAGTGCGCTCACCTGAACCATGTATTCGGCCTTGTCGGTCTTGGGAACCTGTGACATGAAGACGGCTGACAAATTGTCACGTTCGGCCTCTGGCAGGCTGTCCTTCTGCTCGTCTTCCTTGCGGATGAGACGGTCGATGGTGTCGGCATCGACGCGTGTGAAGCGGCTCTTCTCGAACTTCTGTTCCAGCGTCTGGATGCAGGGTACGTCGAGTTGTCCGTCAAGCAGCAGTACCGAGTAGCCCTTGTCCTGAGCGGCCTTGATGTAGGAGTACTGCTCGTCCTTGTCGGTGGCGTAGAGGTAGATGAGGTTGTCGTCCTTATCCTTCTGAGAGGCCTCGATGAGGGTCTTGTACTCGTCGAACGTGAAGTACTTGCCCTCCGTGTCCTTCAGCAGGGCGAACTCCTTGGCGCGGTCGTAGAAGCCTTCCTCGGTCAGAATGCCGTAGTTGATGAAGAGCTTCAGGTCGTCCCACTTCTCCTCGTACTGCTTGCGGTCCTCGCCAAAGATGGCCTTCAGCCGGTCGGAGACTTTCTTGGTGATGTAGGTGGAAATCTTCTTCACTTCGCGGTCGCTCTGCAGATAGCTGCGCGAGACGTTCAGCGGGATGTCGGGCGAGTCGATGACACCGTGGAGCAGCGTCAGGAACTCGGGCACGATGCCCTCCACCTGGTCGGTCACGAAGACCTGGTTGCAGTAGAGCTGAATCTTGTTCTTCTGCAGCTCGATGGCGTTCTTCACACGGGGGAAGTAGAGGATACCCGTCAGGTTGAACGGATAGTCGACGTTCAGGTGAATCCAGAACAGCGGCTCGTCGCTCATGGGGTAGAGCGTGCGGTAGAACGACTTGTAGTCCTCGTCCTTCAGCGTGCTCGGGGTCTTCGTCCACAGCGGTTCCACGTTATTGATGATGTTATCCTCCTGAGTGTCAACCATTTTCTTCTCGTCGCTCGACCATTCCTGCTTCTTGCCAAAGGCGATGGGGACGGCCATGAACTTGCAGTACTTCTGCAGCAGCTGTTCCAGCTTCTGCTTGTCGAGGAACTCCTTGCAGTCGTCGTCGATGTAGAGGATGATGTCTGTGCCGCGGCTGTCGCGCTCGGCCTCGTCAATCTCGTAGGCAGGGCTGCCGTCGCAGGTCCATTTCACGGCCTTCGAGCCTTCCTTGTACGACTTGGTGACAATCTCCACCTTCTTCGACACCATGAACGACGAGTAGAAGCCCAGTCCGAAGTGGCCGATGATGTTGTTGGCCGTGTCCTTGTACTTCTCGAGGAAGTCGGTGACGCCCGAGAAGGCAATCTGGTTGATGTACTTGTCGATTTCCTCCTCGGTCATGCCGATGCCGCGGTCGCTGATGGTGATGGTGCCCTTGTCGGTGTCGAGACTGATGTGGACCGTCAGGTCGCCGGGCTCGTCCTTGAAGTCGCCTTTCTCCTGCAGGGTCTTCAGCTTCTGAGTAGCGTCGACGGCGTTGCTGACCATTTCGCGGAGGAATATCTCGTGATCAGAGTAGAGGAACTTTTTGATGACGGGGAAGATGTTCTCTGTTGTAACCCCGATGTTACCTTTTTGCATATACCTTATTTATTATTTAAGTTTCGCATGTCTCACATCCCTATGCAAAAAACGTGCCAAAACAAAGAGACGGGACAACTGCCTCTTTGCAGCCGTCCCGTCGCAGGTATGGAATAAAAAGTATTTGCTTAATAGAAGAAGGTCTCCAGACCCTGTACCCATCTGCCGAACTTGCCGTAGACACCTTCGATGTCCTGGCACTCGTTGCACCAGTCAACCTTGGTGTCGCAGCCGAACTTCTTGGCAACCTTACCCTTGATGGCGTCAAGCTCGAGCCAGTTGGGCTCATCGTAAGTACCCTTGTTCACAAAGATCTTGATGTTGATGGCCTTGTCAATGCCTTCTTCTGCGGTGAAGTCGCCAGTTATTTCAAGCTCAGGACAGGTGTACTCATAATGCTTACCAGCTTCGGTGTTGATCATTGTCAACTTGCCCTTAGAGAAGTCGGTGTTGATCTGCTTGTCGGGGTTAACTGAAGCAAATGCCTCGTGAACCTCAAACCAGTCAATGCCTTCAAATCCTGCAGGGTTGCCATCTTCTTTGAACGTAAGATCCTTATTGCTGATGATCAGAGGCAGTGTGCCACCGGCTGCATCGAGGCGAACCTTGACACCGTCGCTCGTCCATTCAAGGATGGTGAAGACGATATCGTTGAAGTCGAAGTCCTTGTTTGCATCGCTGACGGTCAAGTCCTCAGCCATCACGCGGATGATGGGCTTAGAGCCGCCACTGATACCAGGATTACACTTGGTACTTGCAATATTGACACTTGGCATTTCGGTACCAGTGTAGACTTCAGCACCCTCACCAACCTTGTAGTAAGGCTGCGCACCAATCTCGCCATTAGCCTGCTGCTCGGCACTCTTGTCTGAGTAACCCTGTGCAAAGTGGCTTTCGCAAATCACATACAGTTTATTATAGTAGCAAGCAACGAAACCCTGGTTGGGGTCAGCAGCACCGTTTGTGATAGCCTTTGCCTGGAATACAGCATAGTCGCCATCCTCGGGACCATAGATACCCATGTTCTCGAGGGTGATGTTCATCTTAGCCTCGTTGGTCACCTTGAATACAGAGTTGTTGCCCATGAAGATGTGGCAGGGACCAGCAGCCTCAAAGTTCTTGGTCTCAACACCACAGTTGCCGTCCAACTTGAAGCCGTTGACGTCGTTCTGGCCAAGGTTGATGAAGAACTTCTCAGTAACAGTGAGTTTACAGTTGTTGATGACGTCGGTACTACCAGCAGTGTAGTTGAAGTACTTGGTGGTGTACGATTCGTTGTTGACCCATGTGTTGTTGTTGCTGTTAATCTTCGTCTCACCAGTAATGGTAACGGTATTGTTGTTCTGGAAATGGGCAGAACCCTCAGTGCCAAGGTAATTGGCCTTGATGGTACCGTCGTTCACGATGACAGAATTGCTGTTCGTGATTCTGATCTTACCGTTTGCATCGGTTTCGTCGTAGATGTCGATGGTGCCCTGGTTGTAGAGCAAACCATTGTTAGAAACAACAATGTTCTTAGCCGTAATCTGGCCTTTGTTGTAAACGCTCTGGCCAGAGCCGAATTCAACCTGATTGCCAAGAATAATCAGTTCGGCATTCTCAGCAATGTAGATCTTTGTGTTAGTCTGACCGAATGAACTTCTGGTTGCGGGGATTGTCAGCTTAGAATTTGGAAGCAGGTAAAGCGTTACATTTCCGGGGAAATAAATATCCGTAGGAACTACAGTACCTTCTACATATACAACAATGCTTTTGTCTTCTGCATCCCAAGGAGCATTGGGCTGGAGTGTCTGGCCGTTGTTGCTGACGCTTGAATCGATGTAGAACAGATTACCATTCTTGTATCCGGTAAGTAATTCTGCATTCTCGTCTCTTGTCTGTGCAAAGTCGGCATCAGCCGGTGCAGAGGGGAATTCATTCCAATAAGTAGGCGCAATTGTTCTCGTCACAGCCTTTGCAGCCGTGATAGCACGAGTTGTGGTAGTGCCGAAGCCCCATGTCTGATTGGCTGCGGGTTGGCCGAACTTCTGAATGAACATTGCATCATACTTTGCAACATTAATGTCCTGTGATGCATCGAAGACATCATCGTTGCTACAGCTTGTGGTCAGCGTCGTGGCTGCCAAAATAGCAATACTGCCAATTAAATACTTTTTAACCATAGATTTTTAATAATGTAAGAAATGTTAGATTTGGCGGCAAAATTAGTAAAATTATCCGAGTCGGCCAAATAATTCGTCTATTTTTTTTGATTTTTTTTAAATTGGTGTTGCTGATACACTTGTAATCTCCGGTGTCAGAGTGCTTTGTTACTAAAACATCGAGAACCGCTCAACCCTTCACGTATCAGCTAATGCTCTCATTATCAGTATGTTAGTGTGAATGGTTCTGTCGCGGCGGAATGAAGTTCGTTCTTTTGTATTAATTGTTTGTACGTCCCGCTGTCTTGTGGAGCCGCCGTGGATTTGTCCCAAGCCGTGGGACGTTTCTGCGGCGGCCCCGGAGAGAGCTGGGGGGCCGTCGGAGAGAGCTGGGAGGCCGCCGGAGAGAGCTGGGAGGCCGCCGGAGAGAGCTGGGGGGCCGCCGGAGAGAGCTGGGAGGCCGCCGGAGAATCGTAAAGAGGATAAGACTAAACTATTCACGTTAACATACTGGTAATGAGCTTGTTATGTTGTCGGTGAAGGGTTTGTTGGCTTTTTTTTGGCGCTTATTCTTTGGCTGTATGAAAAAAAAAGTGTACCTTTGCAGGCTGTGAAAAGAACGGTACTGCTGTTAGCGGTCTTGTTTCTTGCGGTGGTTGGCCGAGCTCAGCAGCCAAAGACCGTGGGAGTGGAATACTTCGATTCCGTCGAAGTAGGTCTTCTGACGTGTGCGCCCCATGAGGAGGTCTACAGCCTCTATGGTCATACTGCTCTGCGATGGCACGATCTGCATACGGGGCAAGACATAGCTTTCAACTGGGGAGTCTTCAACTATAACAAGCCGTACTTTGTTGCCCGTTTTGTGTTCGGCTTGACCGACTACGAGCTGGGATTAGCCGATTTTCAGCCCTTTGCCGATTACTACCGCCGCTGGGGGGCTATGGTGTCCGAGCAGATTCTCAATCTGAAGCCTGCCGAGAAGCAGCGACTTCAGGCATTGTTGGCCGACAACCTCTTGCCCGAGAATCGCATCTATCGCTACAACTATTTCTATGATAACTGTTCGACGCGGCCGCGCGATATGGTGGAGCGCTGTCTGGACGGAAGGGTGGAGTATGACCCCCGTCGGGACTATGAACCTTCGTTCCGCCAGATGATTCGCGAGAAGACGCGTAACCACGACTGGGCCACCGAGGGCAACGACCTGTTGCTCGGTGTGCGTGCCGACCTGAAGACAACGCGGCAGGAGCAGGAGTTCCTGCCCGAGAATCTGCAGTATGACTTCGACCATGCACAGATTCGTGGCAACGATGGCAGTTGGCGGCCGCTGGTGAAGTCCCGCCGCGTGGTCGTTCCGCCAGGTGTTCAGGTTGTGGAACGCGACTTTGTCGTTTCGCCTGTCGAGGTGGGAGTCGCCCTATTGGTCGTTTCTCTGTTGATATTCGTCGGCGAGTGGAAACGCCGCCGCACCTACAAATATTGGGATGCCGCACTGATGACTGTTACCGGTCTGGCCGGCTGTGTGCTGTTTGTGATGCTGTTCTCGCAGCATCCGGCCACGTCGACCAACCTCCAGTTGCTGCTCATCAATCCCGTGCATCTGTTCTATCTGCCGTCGGTTCTCCGCCGCCGTCGTACCCACTATTGGACGGTGGTGCTGGTCATGTTGCTCCTGCTGTTGGTTGGTGCCTTCTTCCAGCGCTATGCCGTGTTGACGCCATTTTTGGCATTATGTTTGCTACTACGATACCTTATACATAAAAAAAGTGAGAAATAAGTACCTCTATATCACCCTGCTGGCCTTGCTCGGCGTAACGCCGGAATCGCTGGCCCAGAGCAAACTTCAGTATGCTCCCCGTTTGGTGGTGACAGTCACCATTGACCAGTTACGTACCGACTATCTGGAAGCCTTCGCGCCGCTGTATGGCGACGACGGCTTCAAGCGGTTGATGAAGAACGGCAGGGTGTTCCCTAATGCCAGCTACACTTTCACGCCTATCGACAAGGCCTCGGCAGCTGCTTCGCTGGCTACCGGCGTTACACCTTATTATCATAGTATAATAGGCGAGCGTTGGCTTAGCCGTGAAATCCTGCGTCCTGTACTGGCAACGGGCGACAACCATTCGGCTGACAATTTGTCAACGTCGACACTCGGCGACGAGCTGAAGGTGTCGACCGAGGGCAAGGCTAAGGTCTATGCCATTGCCCCGTCGTGCGACGAAGCCGTGCTGAGCGTAGGCCATGCTGCCGACGCTGCCCTGTGGATTGACGACACGGACGGCCAGTGGCTTATCCAGCAGTATTTCTCGAAGGAGAAGCCTACGTGGCTGGCCTCATATAACCTGCTGCACGGCCCCAAGGCTATCGACAAGCTTGTGTGGGAACCTTTCAATGAGATGACTTCGGCGTTCAACTACTATCAGCATACGGCAGTAGAGCAGAAGCCTTTCAAGCACAAGTTCTCGGGCAACCGGTGCTACCAGCTGTTGAAGAACTCGGGGCTGGTGAACCAGTATGTGACCGACTTGGCCGACAACCTGGTAACGCAGACCACGATGGGCTGCGACCGTGTCACCGACCTCTTGTCGCTGACCTACTATGCCGGCCCGTTCGACCGCAAGGCTATGTCAGAGTGTCAGCTGGAGCTTCAGGACACCTACGTACGTCTGGATCGTGAGCTGGCCCGTCTCATCAAGACTCTTGAAGAGCGTCTCGGTCGTGAGCATATCCTGTTCGTCGTCACCTCGACGGGCTATAGCGACTCTGAGAGCTCGGCCTACGACCAGTACCGCATACCCACAGGTACATTCTACATCAACCGTACGTCGAACCTCCTCAACATGTACTACGGTGCTATCTGGGGACAGGGCCGATGGGTGGAGGCCTGCTTCGGCAATCAGCTGTACATTAACCATCAGCTGCTGGAGTCGAAGCGTGTGTCGCTGACAGACGCAGGCCAGCGTGCGCAGGAGTTCCTGTCGCAGTTGTCGGGCGTGCGGAATGTCTACACGGGCTTGCAGCTGCTGACCTCGACCAGCGAACTCACCCAGAAGATACGCGCCGGCTATAACCCCGAGCACTCCGGAGACATCATTATCGAGGTGTCACCAGGCTGGAAGATCCTGAACGAGGATACACAGCAGACGGAGCTGCAGCGTGCGTCGTTCATACAGTTCCCGATCATATTCTATGGTGCCGATGTCCAGGCGGACACGATACCTGAGCACGTGACGGTCGACCGCATTGCGCCGACCATTGCCAAGAGCATCCGCATACGGGCACCCAACGCCTGCTCGGCAGAACCGCTGTTCTAAGAGAACCCTATGGGCCCTATTAGCCCCATGAGCCCTATAAGCCCCATAACAAAACGATAACAATAAAAGGAAACAAAAGATATGAATTTCAACAGTATTTTGAAATCGTTATTCGGCGACAAGTCGTCGCGCGACATGAAGGCCATCCAGCCTCTGGTGGAGAAGGCCAAGAAGTTCACGCCGCAGGTCGAGGCAATGTCGAATGACGAACTACGTGCCCGTACCAAAGCCATTCAGCAGCAGGTACAACAGGCAGCCCAAGAGGAGAAAGCCAAGATAGAGAAGCTGAAGGCCACTATCGAGCAGACGCCCATCGACGAGCGTGAGCCAATCTTCACCCAGATAGACAAGCTGGAGAAGGATGCACTTGAGGTCTACGAGAAAGCCCTCGACGAGGTGATGTTCGAAGTCTTTGCCATTGTCAAGGAGACCGCACGCCGCTTTGCCGAGAACGAGGAGACGGTGGTGACTGCCACCGACTTCGACCGTGAGCTGGCTGCCGACCCGAGAAAGGATTTCATTACTATCGACGGTGACAAGGCCATCTACCATAACCACTGGACGGCCGGCGGCAACGACCTGAAGTGGGAGATGATACACTACGACGTGCAGCTCTTCGGCGGCACCGTGCTCCATCAGGGTAAGATAGCCGAGATGGCAACAGGTGAAGGTAAGACGCTGGTGGCCACGCTGCCTGTCTTCCTGAACGCACTGACGGGTAACGGCGTCCATGTGGTGACGGTCAACGACTATCTGTCGAAGCGTGACTCCGAGTGGATGGGACCGCTCTACATGTTCCACGGACTGAGCGTCGACTGTATCGACAAGCACCAGCCCAACTCCGAGGCCCGTCGCCGCGCCTATCAGGCCGACATCACCTTCGGAACGAACAACGAGTTCGGCTTCGACTACCTGCGCGACAATATGGCCACATCGCCGGCCGACCTCGTGCAGCGTTCACATAACTACGCCATCGTCGACGAGGTCGACTCCGTGTTGATTGACGATGCCCGTACACCTCTTATTATCAGTGGTCCCGTGCCCAAGGGCGACGACCAGATGTTTGAGGAGTACCAGCCGCTGGTCGAGAAGCTGGTCGGTGTGCAGCGCAACCTCGCCACTCAGTATCTGGCCGAGGCCAAGCAGAAGATTACCGAGGGTAACCGTCTGATGGAGGCCGGACAGAAAAAGGAGGCTCAGGCGATGCTGGACGAGGGCTTCCTGTCACTCTACCGTTCGCACAAGGCACTGCCGAAGAACAAGCCGCTCATCAAGTATCTCTCCGAGGAAGGCATCAAGGCCGGTATGCTGAAGACCGAGGAGATCTATATGGAGAACAACAACCGCCGCATGCCGGAGTGTATTGAGCCCCTCTACTTCGTGGTAGACGAGAAGCTGAACTCCTGCGACCTCACCGACAAGGGTACGGGCTGGCTCGCCAATCAGGTGAACGACTCAGAGCTCTTCGTGCTGCCTGACATTGCCGGACAGCTTTCCGCCCTTGAGGTGGAACCCGGTTTGACTGACCAGGAACGCGTCGACAAGAAGGATGAGCTGATGGCTCACTATGCGGTACAGTCGGAGCGTGTCCACACCCTGCAGCAGCTGTTGAAGGCCTACTGTATGTTCAACAAGGACGACGAGTATGTGGTCATCGACGGCGAGGTGAAGATTGTGGACGAGCAGACAGGCCGTATCATGGAGGGCCGCCGCTGGAGCGACGGTCTGCATCAGGCCGTGGAGGCCAAGGAGCACGTGAAGGTCGAGGCTGCCACGCAGACCTTTGCCACCATCACCTTGCAGAACTACTTCCGCATGTACCATAAGCTGGCCGGTATGACTGGTACTGCTTCTACTGAGGCCGGTGAGTTCTGGGACATCTACAAGCTCGACGTGGTGGAGATTCCCACCAACCGCCCCGTCATCCGCAACGACCAGGACGACCGCGTCTACAAGACTGCCCGCGAGAAGTACAAGGCAGTGATTGAGGAGATTGTGAGGATGCGTAACGCCGGCCGTCCGACGCTGATTGGTACGACGTCGGTGGAGATTTCCGAGTTGCTCAGCCGTATGCTCGATATGTATGTCAATCCAGAGACAGGTCGTCGCGAGGGCATCCCTCATCAGGTGCTGAACGCCAAGCTGCACCAGAAGGAGGCCGACATCGTGGCACTCGCCGGTCAGCAGGACAGCAACGGCAAGGGCGCCGTGACCATCGCCACCAACATGGCCGGTCGTGGTACCGATATTAAGCTGTCGCCCGAGGTGAAAGCCGCCGGCGGTCTGGCCATCATCGGTACGGAGCGTCACGAGAGCCGTCGTGTGGACCGCCAGTTGCGTGGCCGTGCCGGTCGTCAGGGTGACCCGGGTTCTTCGGTCTTCTACGTGTCGCTGGAAGACAAGCTGATGCGTCTGTTCGCTTCCGAGCGTATAGCTTCGGTCATGGACCGTCTGGGCTTCAAGGAGGGCGAGATGATTGAAAGTCCCATGATATCGAAGAGCATCGAGCGTGCCCAGAAGAAGGTCGAGGAGAACAACTTCGGCATCCGTAAGCGTCTGATTGAGTACGACGACGTGATGAACAAGCAGCGTACTGTCATCTACGAGAAGCGCCGTCATGCCCTGATGGGTGAGCGTATCGGCATGGATATCTCGAACATCATCTGGGACCGTGTCGTCAACATCATCGAGAACAACGACTACGCCGGATGCAAGGAAGAGTTCCTTCACATCCTGGCCATGGAGGTGCCCTTCAGCGAGGATGAGTTTATCAACCAACAGCGCGAGCAGCTCTCAGAGACGGCCTTCCAGGCTGCTATCGGCAACTTCAACCGCAAGACAGAGCGCATCCGCGAGGTGGCTCAGCCCATCATCGGCCAGGTCTATGAGAATCAGGGCCACATGTATGAGCGAATCATGGTGCCCATCACCGACGGTCGTCGCATGTATAACATCCCCTGTAACCTGAAGGAGGCTTATGAGAGCGAGTCGAAGACCGTTGTCAAGGAGTTTGAGAAGTCTATCCTGCTGCACCTCATCGACGAGTCGTGGAAGGAGAACCTGCGTAAGCTCGACGAGCTGCGCCACTCAGTGCAGAACGCTTCCTACGAGCAGAAAGACCCGCTGCTCATCTTCAAGCTGGAGAGTGCAAAGGTGTGGGACGAGATGATCAACGAGATGTATAACCGCATCTGCTCCATCCTTACCCGTGCACAGATTCCTGAGGTACAGCAGGTTCAGGAGGCTGCTCCCGAGCAGCATACCCAGCGCCAGCAGTACACAGAGTCGAAGCAGCAGATTGGCGAGGAGCAGCTCAGCGATCCCAACCAGCGTGCTGCCGCCCAGCACGACACCCGTGCCCAGCAGCCGCGTACGCCGGTCATCAAGGACAAACTGCCCGGTCGTAATGATCCCTGTCCCTGTGGCTCAGGCAAGAAGTTCAAGCAGTGTCACGGCAAGGGACTGGTGTAGCAGTGGATAATTGAACAACGGATTTCACGGATTTCAAAATGATGGTTACCATTGAGAACCTGAAGAAGAAGTTCGGCGAGACGGTGGCGTGCGACATTGAGCAACTGACCATCGCCGATGGTGAGATATTGGGTCTTGTCGGCAACAATGGTGCCGGCAAGACTACCTTGTTCCGCCTGATGCTCGACTTGCTGAAGCCCGACGAAGGGCGGGTCATTATCGATGACGTGAATCCTGCCGAGAGCGAGGCTTGGAAGGAGATGACGGGAGCGTATATCGACGAGGGCTTTCTCATTGACTACCTGACTCCCGAGGAGTACTTCCAGTTCCTGGCACGCATCACTGGTGTCAGCGATATGGATGAGCGTCTGAAGCGCTTCGAGCGTCTGGCTGGCGGTGAGGTGTTCGGACAGAAGAAGTACATCCGTAACCTGTCGGCAGGCAACAAGCAGAAGGTGGGTATTATCGCTGCTCTCGTCACGGAGCCCCGGCTGGTCATCCTGGACGAGCCTTTCAACTTCCTTGATCCCTCGAGCCAGAACATCCTTAAGCATGTCCTGACCGACTATCGGGAACGCACTGGTGCAACGCTTGTCATCAGTTCGCACAACCTGCAGCACACCATCGACATCTCCACACGTATCGTCGTACTTGAAAAAGGACACGTGGTGATGGACGGTGCCGACCGTCAGGAGCTTGAACAGTATTTCGGAGCGGAGTGAACTGAAATAGGCTATTCCAAAGGGGAACCGGGTTGGTTAGCCTTCAATGATTCCCGCTTCCACCCATTGATTGATAACGGCTTTCGCATCGGCGAGGGCCGTTTTCTCGTCTACCTCGTATTCTTCCATCAGCAACTGGCATAGGTCTTCGGCCGTGAAGTCGCGACTGCCAACAGCCTCCCATAGATAGGCTGCTGACTCGTTCATGGAGATGATTTTCGAGAAATCGATGTTTTCGATGCCCTCCGACACAATGACATGTTCGCCGCAGATAGTACGGAGCTTGAATCCTTTCTTCTGTTTCATATTGTCGTATATCTCTTATTACTTACCTCTCACCACTTACCTCTTATCTCTCACTACTCACTACTCACCCCCTCCTTTTCCATCGGTTAGGAAAGTGCGGGTGGAGGGCAAACAGCAGATAACTGCGTATAGGCATCAGCCGCGTCCATACGGCAGAGTAGAAACGCCACTTGAAGGCACTGACGCTGTCGAGCTTGGTCCGTCCTTTCCGGTAGAAACCGATGGCTTTGGCGCGGATGTCGTCTTTGTTACAGTGTTCGTCGGTCAGGTTGCCGTCGCCACGCAGGGTGATGTGCTGCCCCTCAATGCCGATGATACGGTGTAGCACATAATGGCCAGGGTGTATCTCTGCCAGTACGGCATCGCCGACACAAATATCTTTAGGCGCCGTCAGAAGAGCCTTGTCACGTCCGTCTTCCAGGAAAGGACGCATGCTGCGTCCGCGCAAGGGCAGGGTAACGGTGTGCCCCTCGTTGATGAGGGCCGTCACGTGAGGCAGGAACGCGGCGTTGTCCAGCTGTATGACGTTTATGGAGCTATCGTTGTTTGGCATAGTCGGGCGGCTGCCTCGTCGGGCAGGCAGTGTAGTGTGTAGATGGGCGTCTTGCTGATGAGAGTGGTCAGCGTGTCGCACAGGTTATTATAGATGATGGTGTCCCACTTCATCGACGAGCAGGCGGGTAGCAGCGAGGCCAGAGCCTGGACGGGGCCAAGCCGCTCGATGCTGTTGGCCGGGGCGCGGTCAATGCGGACGATGGCGCCCAGCGGTCGCTTGATGTTACGGTAGCAGGGCGTCTTTCCGCTCCAGGGCGAACCATATATATAAGGTGTACCGTCGACGATGCGGATGATGGGATTGTCGTCGTTCATGAGCTCGGCTCCCTCGATGTGCTTCATCCATAGCGACGAGTGGGTGCTCTTGCCTGTCCCGCTTTGTGCAATGAATGGGTATCCGTGTCCGTTGTATGCGATGCATGAAGCGTGTACGAGTAGTGTCTGGAACTTGCTTCCTGCAAAGGCGTAGGCCAGCATCAGGGCGTCGTTCAGTCCGAAGGCGCGCATCACCGGGTTGCCATTGAGCGCACAGTAACACTCAGAGAAGTCGGCATTGGTGATGAGCAGGCAACAGTCGCGGTTCATGATGTCGCGGATGATAAACTGATAGCCGCCGTCAGACAGTGTATAGACCACTGTATCGCCATTTCCGGTGTCGAAGCTCCTGACCAGTTGCCGGTCTTTCTTCGGACGCAAGGTGTCATCGACGTAGAGCGTCAATAACGGCTCCTCCGCAGTGTCGTCAATGCGGAATGGCGGGAACGAAGGCAGCAGGCTGATGTCATTGCTCTCTGACGGTGAGAAGCAAATGCCGACCACATGGCCGGCAATGGAGAAGAGGTGATGGCAACTACTCATTGCTTGAACCACTCATGTCAACAGGCTGAAACTTGAACTCCGACGTGGAAATCATACGAAGGTCGTTGTGGCTTTCCACTTGTTCCTTGTTCTTCTTGGATTTCTTCTTGCCGGTCGTGTAGATACGCTTCATCTTCAGGTATTCCTTCTCCAACTTCTGACGATTCTTGTTGTAGACGACAACGCATGTGCGGTTTGGCATCTGGAGCTGAGTGGTCATATAGTCGCGCAACTGATTGGAGTAGTGCTCGCGGCCTGCCAGAAATTTAGTCTTGTAATGGACCCAAACGTTTTCGACTTCCTGAATTTCGGTAAAGTGTACTATACTGTCGTTAAACGAAGCCACAAGGCCGAACATATACATCTTCGGCATGCGGAAGTTTTGGGCGCTAAGGCTCATGGCCTGTGCTGACACAATGATAATAGCGGTCAGCGTGAGGTATCTTAGTATTTTCATTGTCCTAAATATGTTTTCAACATTTTGTTCTTCGTGCTGTTGCGCAGGCGACGGATGGCTTTCTCCTTGATCTGACGTACCCGCTCGCGTGTCAGCCCGTATTTTTCGCCTATTTCCTCTAACGTCATCTCAGGACGATCAATGCCAAAGAAGGCTTCTACAACATTGCGTTCCCTTTCGTTCAAAACCTTCAGCGCAGTCTTTATCTCGGCTTGCAATGACTCCTTTACCAGCTGACGGTCGGCCATGGGCGAGTTCTCGTTAATCATGATGTCGAGCAGCGAGTTGTCATCGCCTTCGGCAAAGGGAGCGTCTACTGACACATGATAGGTGTTGGCCGTCATCGCCTCGCCGATTTTTTCCATCGGCAGGTCGATGACCTCCGACAGTTCCTCGACGTTGGGGCGACGCTCGTTCTCCTGTTCGAACTTGCTCAGCGCACGGTTTATCTTGTTCACCGCACCCGTCTGGTTCAAGGGAAGTCGCACAATGCGGCTCTGGTCGGCCAGTGCCTGAAGGATACTCTGGCGAATCCACCACACGGCGTAAGATATGAACTTGAAACCGCGTGTCTCGTCGAATTTCTCTGCGGCCTTAATCAGTCCTACGTTGCCTTCGTTGATGAGGTCGGGCAGGCTGAGCCCCTGATTCTGATACTGCTTTGCCACGCTGACAACGAAACGCAGATTGGCCTTCGTCAACTTTTCCAGCGCCTTTTTGTCGCCTCTTCGTATGCGTTGTGCCAATTCTACTTCCTCCTCCATCGATATCATCTCCTCCTTACCTATCTCCTGTAGGTATTTGTCCAGAGAGGCACTCTCCCTGTTGGTTATGGACTTGGTGATTTTCAGTTGTCTCATGGTTGTTCAGTTATTAGTATCGTGCAAAAGTACTCGAAAAAATCGAAACGGCCAAAGAAAAAGGTGAAAAAGTTGCCTTTTCCACCTTTTCTTAGGTTCAGAGCCCCTTACTCGTTCTGCAGGTAGACCACGAAGCCGCCACGTTTGCCGGTCGGGAAGATGCCCTTGACTACCAGCATCTGGTCTTTCGATGTGGAGGCTTCCTTCACGGCTTTCTGCAAGTCGTCGAAGCTCTTCATAGGCTCTTCGTTCACGCGCTGGATGATGAAGCCCTTCGGCACACCGGCATCCTTCATCTTGCCGGCGTTGACCTTTAGTACCTCCAGACCGTAGCTGATCTCCAGCTGGTTCTTCTGGCTGTCGGTAATCGGGCGGATGTCGATGCCCAGTACGTCGATGTCGGCGTTCTTTACTACCTTAGTGTTGCCCTGCTCGTTCTTCAAGGTCAGCGTTGCCTCCTTCTTCGCCTTCTTACGCAGGTAGTTGATAGAAATCTTGTCGCCAGGACGCTTCTGGGCAATGATGTTCTGGAGCTCGCCGAACGACTTGATCTTCTGACCGTCGATGTGGGTGATGACGTCGCCTTCCTTCAGACCGGCATCAGCAGCGGCACCATCGTCAACAACCTCTGCAATGTAGATGCCCTCCATCGTGCCGAGGTCCACCTCGTTGCCCTTCTCCTTCTCGTTGTCCACGTAGGCGTTCACGTCGCTGCCCTTAATGCCGATCATGGCGCGTTGCACGTTGCCGTACTGCTTCAGGTCGTCGACCACCTTATTCATAATGGTTGTGGGGATGGCAAAGCCGTAACCGATGTTAGAGCCCGTCTGCGAGTAGATCATAGCGTTGATGCCGATGAGCTCACCGCGTGTGTTCACCAGTGCGCCACCCGAGTTGCCCTGGTTGATGGCGGCGTCGGTCTGAATCATCGACTGCACGCCCTGTCCCATGGTGCGGGCCTTGGCCGACACGATGCCGGCGGTAACTGTGTTGTTCAGTCCCAGAGGGTTGCCCACTGCCAGAACCCATTCGCCTACCTTCACGTCGTCGGAGTTGGCAATCTTGATGGCTGGCAGCTGCTTGGCGTCAATCTTGATGAGTGCCAAGTCGGTGGTGGCATCGGCACCGATGATGCGTGCCGAGTATTCTTTGTTGTCGTTCAGTGTCACTGTCAGTTCGTCAGCACCGTCCACTACGTGGTTGTTTGTCACGATGTAGCCGTCGGTCGTAATGATAACTCCGCTACCGGCAGCTGTACGCTTCGGCGTCTGCACCTGGCGCTGGCGGCGGCCGCCATTGCCGTTACCCTGCCCGCGGCCAAAGAAACCGCCGAACGGATCGCTGAAGAAGTCTTCGAACGGATCGCTGTATTCCACCGTCTGTACCTTTGAGTTCTGTGTGTTCTTGATGTAGACAACTGCCGGGAGCGCCTTTTCTGCGGCGTATGTCAGGTCTACAGGCTGCCCAGGGGCGGGAGCCGATACGGCTACTGCCGGCTGCTCAGGTGTGGCGGCGGTGGTTTTGTTGAATGCTGCTACCGAGAAAACTACAGCTACCAGACACGATGTCGGTACTGCGATGTTCACAATCTTTTTCATGTTCATATCAGTTATGTGTTAAGTTATTAATTCCTTGATTGGCTCCCGACAAATTGTCGTTCCCGTGTTTCTGACTGCAAAATTAAGCGCAAAGTTTAATAAACTGACAAACTGTCACGAAGATTTGTCGCTATTTAACACTTTTGCCACCCCTGTTAACGCCGCTTTGCGTTTAACACTTCAATTCTTAAAGGGTAGATAAATTTAAGGAACGAGGCGTGAGATGATTGCAAATATTTAATCTGCCGAGTGCCTGCCAAGGAAAATCAAGCATCCCTTATGTGAGGTGCGTCTTCATTTTGTTCAGATGAAAATCCTGCTTTCCCTTGGCGGGAAGCAGGATTTTCTGTACCTTTGCACCCGGAAAGCAGTGCTTCGGTCTGCCGCTGGTGGCAACACGAGAGGAAAGTCCGGGCAGCGCAGGACACCCCACTTGCGAAAGTACAAGCTATTGGTGACAGTAGGATATGGGAGAAGAGAATGACCGCCCGTCACTTTGACCTCGGTCAAAGAATGGCTTTAAGTCATTGGGTAAGGGTGAGAAGGTGGTGTAAGAGACCACCAGCCGGCTGGTGACAGTCGGGCTGTTCCATCTGGGGGCTGCAAGTTCATGTATACCATCGTCTGAGGGCTGTCCGTCCGAGAGCCGCAAGGCACACGGTGGAGGGTAGAATGCTTCAGCCATGGGGTGACTCATGGAGTAGATAAATGGCAGACGCTGGCCTTCGCGGTCAGAACAGAACCCGGCTTATAGGGGCAGTGTTTTTCCTTTTTTGTTGTAAGGAGTAAAGGGAGTAAGGAGTAAAGGGAGTAAGCAGATTTGAAGGAACTGGTACGTCGCATTTACAAGACACTCGTGCTGACGGTGCGTTTCTTTACGGCCGAACGGGTGATGGCCAAGGCTTCGGCTCTGACCTATTCGACTTTGTTGGCTATCGTGCCGATTATGGCCGTCGTGTTTGCCATAGCGCGTGGCTTCGGCTATAATAAATATATAGAGGTGTGGTTCCGCGATGCGCTGGCCTCGCAGCCACAGGCCGCCGAGGTCATCATCGGGTGGGTGAACAGTTACTTGGTACACACGAAGAGCGGACTCTTCCTTGGCATCGGCCTGCTGTTCATGCTCTACACGGTCTTTATGCTGGTGAACAATGTTGAGCAGTCGTTCAACGATATTTGGCAGGTATCCAACGGACGCAGCATCTACCGTTCGTTTACCAACTATCTGGCGGCTTTTTTCCTCTTCCCCATATTTATTATTGTGACGACGGGTCTGTCAATCCTGATGACAACAATCATCAGCGTGATGCCCGACGAGCTGGGACTGAGCAAGCTGGCCCGTCTGCTGTTGCTCGACCTGTCGCCATATGTGCTGATGTCGGCGTTCTTCTTCGGCCTCTACGTGTCGATGCCGAATACCCATGTGGAGTGGCGCTGTGCCATTGTTCCTGGCATCGTGGCCGGCATCGCCATGCAATGGTTACAGCTGTTCTACGTCCATTCCCAGTTATGGGTGACAGGCTATAACGCCATTTACGGTTCATTTGCAGCGCTGCCGTTATTCATGCTTTGGGTACAGATTTCATGGACTATCTGTCTGTTTGGTGCCGAGATGACGTACACCAACCAGCACATGAAGCGTATGGGGTTCAATTTGGAACAGCATGACTTCCATCCCTACGTCGAAATGACTGACGACGAGCTTGACGAAGTTGCTATCAGACAATACTCTGATGGCATCGACGGGTTGTAGGTTTGTGTGGTTGAAAGCAGAGAGTTAGTCTTTCATCAAGTCTTTGATGAATGCGTCGAGGTCGTCGTCGAGTCCGGCCATCAGCTCGGGATTGATGATGACGGTTTCGTCGTCGGCCACGAAGAGCTCACCCTGATTCTCCTTGTCATCGTCTTCAAGGACGAAGGCGTAGGGCTTCAGGATAGACATGTTCTCAATCGTGTTGCGATGCTTTTCCAGGGTTTTGTGCAGTATGGTAGCAACATGCTGGTAGAAATCATCGTCCTTGTTGTCGATCCACTGCTCAATGACACAACGGGTAATCTCGTTGTCATCGTCGTCGAATGCCATCAGTTCGCCCGTCTCCTGTGTAACGCGGATGTGGATGTCTGTCAGGAGTGAAGCATCCTCCGACGGTGGGAACTTGTCGGCGATTTTGCGAATGGCTCTGTCCAGCATCTGCTGGGTCTGTTCTGTTGCTTTCATTGTCGTATCTTTGTTTTCTGCCTACAAAAGTAACAAAAAGAATCGTATCTGCAAACGATTACGAGTCTTTTTTATAAAATAATTCGTATTTCCTCATTTATAATCATAAATATTTAGTACCTTTGCAATTGCAAAGAAGGGTAAGCAAAACTAATGAACGACAACATTCGCCACGCAGGAATCATCGACAGTATTGAGGACGGCATCGTCAGAGTGCGCATTCTCCAGACGTCGGCCTGTGCTGCTTGTAAGGTGGCTCGCCATTGCAATGCCTCAGAGTCGAAAGAAAAACTGGTTGATGTGACGCAGGCTGATGGAAGAACCTGGAAGGTGGGCGACGCCGTGACGGTCTGTGCCTCGCGCAAAGCTGTGTCACACGCCATGTTGTTGGCTTTTGCAACACCTTTGATGCTGATGGTAGTCACCCTTGTGGTGGCTTTGCTGTTGACGGGTAATGAGGCTACTGCCGGACTGTCGTCGCTTGCAGTGTTAATACCTTATTATATAGCACTATGGCTGCTGCGCAACCTTATTGGACGGAAGATTTCCTTTCATATAGAAGATTGACAAACTACAATAATAACAACAAACAATAACTTTATGAATTTCATCTTAATTGCAGTGATTGTACTTGGAGCCATCGGTCTCATAGCAGCCGTTGTGCTGTTTGCCGCCTCCAAGAAATTTGCTGTCTATGAAGACCCCCGCATAGCGCAGGTCAGTGAGCTGCTGCCAGGAGCCAACTGCGGCGGCTGCGGCTTTGCCGGCTGCGGAGGTATGGCCGACGCACTTGTCAAGGGTGCCGACGCTGGGAGCATCGAAGGGCTGAACTGTCCTGTGGGTGGTGCCGACGTCATGGGACAGGTGGCCGACCTGTTGGGAATGGCCATTGCCAACGGCGACCCCAAGGTGGCCGTTGTCCGCTGTAACGGCACGTGTGAGAATCGCCCGAAGATTGCCGAGTATGCCGGCCTGCGTACCTGTGCTGCCATGCATGCCTGCGGCGCCGGCGAGACGGCCTGCGGCTTCGGCTGTCTGGGCTGTGGCGACTGTGTGGAGGCCTGTCAGTTCGACGCTATCCACATCAACGCCGAGACGGGCATTGCCGAGGTCGACGAGGAGAAGTGTGTGGCCTGTGGCGCTTGTGTCAAGGCTTGTCCGCGCAACATCATTGAACTGCGCAAGAAGGGTCCGAAGGGTAGGAGAGTGTATGTGTCCTGCGTCAACAAGGACAAGGGACCTGTCGCCATGAAGGCCTGTCAGGTGAGCTGTATCGGTTGTGGCAAGTGCGAGAAGGAGTGTCCTTTCGGTGCCATTTCCGTCGAGGCCAATCTTGCCTACATCGATCCTGAGAAGTGCCGCCTCTGCCGTAAATGCGAAAAGGTGTGCCCGAAGCATGCCATCGTCGCCGTGAACTTCCCGGCACCTAAGCCCAAGCCGGAAAACTGTGAGCTGAGTAGCTCTAATCCCTCTAATGAGCCTAGTACAACTGGCAACCAAGAAAGAAAGGAGGAAAAAGCATGAACGCAAAGACATTTAGCATAGGCGGCATTCATCCCGCCGAGAACAAACTGAGCAACGAGGCCGTGACTCAGGTGGCTGCCCTGCCTAAGCAGGCCATCTTCCCCTTGAGCCAGCACATCGGTGCTCCCGCCAAACCCGTCGTCCAGAAAGGCGACAAGGTGAAGGTGGGCACGCTGATTGCCGAGGCCGGCGGCTTCGTGTCGGCTCCTATCTACAGTAGTGTCAGCGGCACGGTCTTCAAGATCGATACCGCCATCGATGCTACGGGTTACCGTAAGCCTGCCATTATTATTGATGTGGAAGGCGATGAGTGGGAAGAGAGCATCGACCGCTCTGACAAGCTGGAGCTGGTGAAAGATCATCCCGAGTTGACGCCCGAGGAGATTATCAATCGTGTAAAGGTGGCTGGCGTCACTGGTATGGGTGGTGCCGGATTCCCCACCTTCATCAAGCTCACTCCACCGCCGACGGCCAAGGCCGAGTGCGTCATCATCAACGCCGTAGAGTGCGAGCCCTATATCACTGCCGACTTCCGTCTGATGATGGAGAAGGCCGACGAGATTCTCGTTGGTTTGGAGCTGCTGATGGTGGCTGCGAAGGTTAAGGCGGGCTACATCGGCATTGAGACCAACAAGCCTGCTGCCATCGAACTGCTCACGAAGAAGTGTGAAGAGAAGTTTGGTGGTTCAAAGTATAGTGTTGAAGTGGTGCCCCTGAAGCAGCGTTACCCGCAGGGTGGTGAAAAACAGCTGGTCGACGCTGTCATCCAGCGTCAGGTTCCTGCTCCTCCTGCCATCCCTGTGAACGTTGGAGCAATAGTTCAAAACGTGGGTACTGCCTATGCTGTGTATGAGGCAGTTATGAAACACAAGCCTCTCTTCGAACGCTACACCACCGTGACAGGTAAGAAGCTCCAGAAGCCCAGCAACTTCCTTGTTCGTATGGGTACGCCGATGAAGGATCTCATCGAGGCCTGCGGCGGTATGCCCGAGGGCGACAACAAGCTGCTGGCCGGTGGCCCGATGATGGGCAAGGCACTCACCTCGGTCGAGGTACCCATCTGTAAGGGAACGAACTCGGTGACCATCCTCTCTGACGACGATGCCCGCCGCAAGGAGCCACAGCCCTGCATCCGCTGTGCCAAGTGCGTCAGCGCCTGTCCGATGGGCTTAGAGCCTTACTTGCTGGCCAAGATTTCGGAAGTGAAAAACTGGGAACGTGCCGAGCGTGAGGACATTACGAGCTGTATTGAGTGTGGCTCCTGCCAGTTCACCTGCCCCGCTCACCGTCCGTTGCTCGACAACATCCGTCAGGGCAAGGCTACCGTTATGGGAATCATCCGCGCTCGTGCAGCAGCGGCTCAGAAAAAGTAAAAACGTAAAAAGGTAAAAAAGTAAATATACAATGGGAAAGTTAATCGTATCCCTCTCGCCACACGCCCACGGCAACGACTCGGTGGAGCGCAACATGTATGGCGTCATCATCGCCTTGATGCCTGCGCTGCTCGTGTCGTTCTACTTCTTTGGTCTGGGTTCTGTCATTGTGACGGCTACGAGTGTGGCAGCCTGCGTCCTCTTGGAGTGGGCTATCAGCAAATATATATTGAAGCAGGAACGTAACACCGTGCTCGACGGCTCGGCCGTACTCACGGGTCTGCTCCTCGCCTTCAACCTGCCGTCGAACCTGCCCGTATGGATTATCATCATCGGCGCCATCTTTGCCATCGGTTTTGCCAAGATGCCGTTCGGCGGTCTGGGCAATAACCTCTTCAATCCCGCACTTGTGGGACGCGCCGCCTTGCTTGTGGCCTTCCCTGCACAGATGACCACATGGCCGAAGGTCGGACAACTCGGCAGCTATCTCGACGCTGAGACGGGGGCCACGCCGCTGTCTATCATGAAGGAAGCCATCAAGAACGGTGATGCCACCGTGCTCGACCGTCTGCCCGACTCGTTGAGCCTCTTCCTTGGCAATCATCCCGACGGTGCCGGCGCTATGGGAGAGATTTGTGCGTTGGCTCTAATCATCGGACTGGTTTACATGCTTTGGAAGAAGATCATCACATGGCACATTCCCGTCAGCATCATTGCTACGGTGTTTGTATGTGCCGGCCTACTCCACATGGCCAATCCTGTTTATGCCGACCCCATTTCGGTGATTCTTTCTGGCGGTCTGATGCTCGGTGCCATCTTCATGGCTACCGACTATGTGACGTCTCCGATGACGCCGAAGGGACAGATTATCTACGGTGTGGCCATCGGTCTGCTGACTGTCATCATCCGTAATTGGGGCGCCTATCCTGAGGGCATGTCGTTCGCCATTCTTATCATGAACGCCTTCACGCCGCTCATCAATAACTATGTGAAACCCAAGCGCTTCGGTGAAGTGCCAGAGAAAAAGTAAAAAGGTAAAAGAGTAAAAAAGTAAAGTTATGAAAAAACTCGAATCATCTTTGACCAATATGGTGCTGGTGCTCACGGGAGTAGCCGTCGTCATGGGCGGCATCCTCGCCTTCGTTAATCATCTGACGGAAGGCCCCATAGCACAGCAGAAAGAGAAGACGCTGGCTGACGGCATCAAAGCCGTGATGGTATGCGACGACCTGGTCGTCACCAAGACCGACACGGTGAAGCAGAACGATGCCAAAGGCAAGGAACTGACCTATATCATCTACCAGACGCAGGATAAGGCAGGCAAGGATCTCGGTGCTGCCGTTGAGTCGACAACGGGCGGCTTCGGTGGCGACCTGAAGGTGCTTGTGGGCTTTGATGCCGACGGTAAGATTCTTGGGTACACGCTGCTGGAACATGCTGAGACACCTGGACTTGGTGCCAAGGCCGACAAGTGGTTCCAGAAGGGTGAGAAGGGCGACATCATCGGTAAGGTGCCGGCCGAGCCCCTGACCGTCTCGAAGGATGGCGGACAGGTGGATGCCATCACGGCCTCGACCATCACCAGCCGCGCTTTCCTGCTGGCTGTGAACAACGCCTATAACGCTTACAAGGTCACGCCTGCGGCCGACGCCGAGACGGGAGCATCAAAACAAGTATCGAAATAACGTAATAACGAAATAACGCATCATGAATTACGTCAATATCATCAAAAACGGCATCGTCAAGGACAACCCCACGTTTGTCCTGATGCTGGGTATGTGTCCCACGCTGGCCACGACCACCTCGGCCATGAACGGCATGTCGATGGGCTTGGCTACGATGGCGGTGCTCATCTGCACCAACGTCGTCATCTCTTGCCTGAAGAGCATCACCCCCGACAAGGTGCGCATTCCTGTCTTCATCGTGGTTATCGCGGCCTTCGTCACTATGTTGCAGCTCGTCATCAAGGCATTTCTGCCCGACATCGATGCTGCGCTGGGACTCTTCATCCCGCTGATTGTGGTCAACTGTATCATCCTGGGACGTGCAGAGGCGTTCGCAGCCAAGAACTCACCTGTTGCCTCGCTGTTCGACGGTATCGGCATCGGTCTGGGCTTCACGCTGGGACTGACGCTGCTGGGCATCTGTCGTGAGTTGCTGGGCTCTGGTTCCATCTTCGGTTTCACGCTGCTGCCCGAGTCCTACAACATCCTGCTCTTTGTGCTGCCTCCGGGTGCTTTCATCACCCTTGGCTTCCTGATTGCAATAGTGAACAAACTTAGGAATGCTTAGGAAAACTTAGGAATCCTATAATTATAGTAACATATGGAATACATTCTGATTTTCATTAGCGCCATCTTCGTGAACAACATCGTGTTGTCACAGTTCCTCGGCATCTGTCCGTTCCTCGGCGTATCGAAGAAGATTGACACCTCGCTGGGCATGTCGGCTGCTGTCGCCTTTGTGCTGACGCTTGCCACCATCGTGACCTGGCTGGTACAGAAATACGTGCTCGACGCCTTCGGACTGCAGTACCTGCAGACCATCGCCTTCATCCTCGTCATCGCCTCGTTGGTGCAGATGGTGGAGATTGTGTTGAAGAAGGTGTCGCCCGCCCTCTATCAGGCACTGGGCATCTTCCTGCCGCTCATCACGACCAACTGTGCTGTGCTTGGTGTGGCCATCTTGGTTATCCAGAAAGACTTCAACCTGCTGCAGAGCGTTGTCTATGCCTTCTCAACGGCTATCGGCTTCGGACTGGCACTGACTGTCTTTGCTGGCATGCGTGAGCAGCTGGAGCTGGTAAAAATTCCCAAGGGCATGCAGGGTATGGCCATCGTCATGCTCTCTGCCGGCCTTCTGAGCCTCGCCTTCATGGGTTTCTCAGGTGTCGACGGCGGTCTGCGCGTGCTCTTCGGGCTCGACTAAGTAGATCGATTAAACATCAAAAACAACGAATAATTACGCCGAAAGTTTTGCGCTTTCGGCGTTTTTGTGTACTTTTGCATCCGAAGTTATGGATAAGCAAGGAAAAATTGTGACTTTTGGCGAGCTGATGCTTCGTTTCTCGAAGCAGGACAAGCAACGCCTGTCGCAGGGCAAGATGTTCTGTGGCAATTATGGTGGCAGCGAGGCCAATGTGGCCGTTTCGTTAGCCATGCAGGGTGAACAAGTGGAGTATGTCACGCGGCTGCCAGACACCCAGACGGGTAGGGCAGGAGCTATGAAACTGCGCGAGTTGGGTGTGGGAACCAGACACATCATCTATGGCGGCGACCGCATCGGCGTCTACTATTTCGAGGAGGCAGCGAGCCTGCGCAACTCGAGTGTCATTTACGACCGCAACGGCTCAGCATACTACTATCTGAAGCCGGGAATGATTGACTGGCGCAAAGCGCTGGAAGGCGTCTCAGTGCTTCAGGTGTCGGGCATTACGGCTGCCATCTCGCAGGAGGCGGCCGATGCGACGTTCGAGGCCTTAGACATTGCCGACGACATGGGACTGACCATCTCCATCGACCTGAACTACCGCAAGAACCTGTGGCGTTACGACGGTGCTACGCCGCGTGAGACGCTGGAGCGTATGATGCAGTATGGCGATGTGATGTTCGGCGACGTCATTGAATATGACTTCATTTCGCAGCACGAGAAGATTCCCTTCAAACCGACGACGCCTGACTACGACATGAACCTTGACGCCTATCGTCGGTGGTACGAGGAACTGCACCAGCTGGCGCCTCGCTGCCGTAAGATGATGATTGGCATGCGCAACCAGATCAGTTCCAGCCACCATATGCTGACGGCGCTGCTGTGGGCTGACGGACGGATGTACAACGCTCCGATCGTCGACATTCCCAACGTTGTCGACCCAATGGGTGTGGGCGATGCCTTTGATGGCGGCTTCCTGCATGCCCTGCGCCTCTTCGACGATGCCGACAACCAGAGCATCCTGAACTACTCGCTGGCGGCAGCTGCGCTGAAGAACACCATCAGCGGCGACTTTAACCTGTCGACAGAGGAGGAGATTATGGAAGTCATGAACAATGGCTTCTGCATTGACAACATCAAAGTCTACGATTAAGGGTACCTATACAAAAAAATAAAGCGATGACCTTCACAGGCAGTCGCTCTATATCTTCAATAGGTATTAGTCTTTTTAAGGTAAAAAGATTGTTTTCAGGATAACGATGCAAAGGTAAGGCTTTTTTCTTAAAGAACCAAGACTTTTACTTAAAAAAAATGATATGTGTCAGCTGTGTGGGAACACAGCTGACACTTTTAAATAATTTTAAGGCACGGGGGCGGTCTTATCGTTAAAATTTGGCTATTTGGTGTATGAGCTACACAAGTTCGTCGAGATGAGTTTGGGGCTCATTCTCTTTAGAAGTCCTCGTTCTGAGGTTGTGTCTTCTTCTTCGGTTCGGTTGCTTCGCCGCCAATTGGTTGCGTATTGCCCTGCTCGGCGTTGGCTGGTTCGAGTGGCTTGACGATGGGGTTGCCCTCTTCGTCCAGTTCCACTTCGCGTTCTATCTCCAGTGTGCCAAGACTGTCGACGTCGATGGAATCGGTGTCGGGACGCGAGTAGACATAACGGCAGCCCATATACTGTTCTTGCTTGATGGTGACGTCCTGAGACTTGGCAAACTTGCCGTGATACTTCTGGAAAGCCGGATCACCAAGCACAGACTCGTAGAAGTAGCCGCAGATAGGCAGTGCCGTGCGCGAGCCCTGTCCCAGAGCGCCGGTACGGAAGTGTATACTACGGTATTCGCCACCCACCCATGCGCCGCAGACGAGCTTTGGCGAGACGCCTACGAACCAGGCGTCAGAGTGGTTGTTCGACGTGCCGGTCTTGCCGCCAAACTCTGTGTCACGGTACTTACCCACGTAGCCCCAGAGGCTCATGGAGGTGGCGCCGCGCTCCTGGAGTCCAGCCTGCAGCAGCTGCTGTACGAGGAAGGCGCTACGATAGGGGACGGCCTGTTTGTACTGCGTGGATGCCGTGTATATCTCCTTGCCGTCACGGTCGAGGATGCGTGCCACGAGCACGGGCTCATGCATCTTGCCGTCATCGACAATGGTGGCATACGAGTTGACGAGTTCCAGTAGATTGACGTCGCTGGAGCCGAGTGCCAAGGCGGGTGTCGGGTCGAGCGGACTCTTGATGCCCATGGCGTGGGCGGTGCTTACAATGTTGTTGATGCCGACCTCCTGACCGAGCTTGACGGCAACGGAGTTGATGCTCTGTGCAAAGGCGGCGCGCAGGGGCATCGAATCGCCGGTGAAGTAGCCGTTGGCATTGGTTGGCGCCCATGTCACCTCTTTCTTCTGGCGGGCATCATAGACCTTCATGGCGAAGTAGGAGTCACGGCGGCGGTCGCAGGGCGTCAGGCCTTGGTTCATGGCCTCGGTGTAGACGAAGAGCTTGAAGGTGGAGCCCGGCTGGCGCATGGCCGTCACCTTGTCGTACTTCCACGAGTCGAAATCGACGTCGCCCACCCAGGCTTTGACGTGACCGGTGTTGGGCTCCATAGCCACGAAGCCGCAGTGCATGAAGCGCACCATGTAGCGTATGCTGTCCATCGTCGACATTTCGCGCTCGACGGTACCGTTCTCGTAGTCGAAGAGCTTGACGGTGTGGGGCTTGTTCAGGTAGAAGTCGATGCTGTCCCTGTTGCCGGCAAACTTCTTGTCAAGATACTTGTAAACGGGCTGCCGCTTGGCAATGTCCTCAATGAATCCGGCAATCTCCTGGTGGCGCTCGTCCTGCCAGGGGTTGGTCGTGCCCCAGTGTGAGTTGAAGTTCTTCTGCACCTGCTTCATCTGCTTGATGGCAGCCTGCTCGGCATACTTCTGCATGCGCGTGTCGATGGTGGTGTATATCTTCAGACCGTCGGTATACAGGTCGTAGCCGTTGTCATGGCACCAGTCCTTGAGGCTGTTGGCTACAGCCTCGCGGAAGTAGTTGGCCTGCCCGTCATAGGCGTTCTCAATGCTGAAGTCGAGGTCGATGTCGAGGGCTTTCAGCGAGTCGCAGGCCTCGTCGGTGAGATGGCCGTGCTGACGCATATTCTCTAGCACCGTGTTGCGGCGCTTCAGTGCGTTGTCGGGATGGATGCGGGGGTTGTAGTAGGTGGTTGCCTTGAGCATGCCAACAAGAATGGCAGCCTCTTCAATCTTCAGGTTCTTCGGTGTGGTGCCGAAGTAGGTTTTGGCGGCTGTCTTGATGCCGAAGGCGTTAGAGCCGAAGTCGACGGTATTGGCATACTGCGTCAGAATCTCATTTTTGGAGAAGAAGTACTCCAACTTGTAGGCTGTGATCCACTCCTTGCTCTTCATGATGAGCATCTTGACACCTGGTATGTTGCCAAGCAGACCCGTAGAGTATTCGGTGCGTACACGGAAAAGGTTCTTGGCCAGCTGCTGGGTGATGGTTGAGGCGCCTCTGGCGTCGTGGTGCAGCACGTAGTCCTTCAGGGCGGCGGCAAAGGCGGTGTAGTCAATGCCGTGATGGTGGTAGAAACGCTCGTCCTCGGTGTCGATGAGTGCCTGCCAGAAGACGGGGTTCACCTCCTCGTAGTCAACGGGTGTTCGGTTCTCGCTGAAGAACTTGCCTATTTGATGGCCGTCGGCGCTGTAGATTTCCGATGCCTGAGCGGGGCGTTTGTTCTTGATGGTGTTCATCGACGGCGACTTGCCGAAAAGCCAGAACAGGTTGTTGTCAACAGCTCCAAGATAGAGGAAGAACAGTACAATGAGCGAGGCGATGGTGGCGATAAGTTTCATCCACCAGGGGCGTCCCTTGAACAGTCCTATGTACCATGTTCCAATACCCTTGATTGCTCTTCCGATGCGGCTGAGAATACCGCCTTTTGCTTCTTTACTCATATTGTATTTTTCAATTTTCAATTCTTCAATTCTTGAATTCTTCAATATAAGTCATGATGTCCTGTCTGTCGTCGGGATGGAACCAGCGCATCTGTGTATCGCGCTTGAACCAAGTCAGCTGTTTGCGTGCGTAGCGGCGGGTGTTCCCCTTGATGCGCGCTACGGCCTCGTCCAACGGCCAGACACCATCAAAATAGTTGAATAGTTCCTTGTAACCTACTGTATTTAGTGCGTTTACGTTTCTATATGGAGTCATTGAATATGCTTCTTCCAACAATCCGTCGGCCATCATTTGGTCTACTCGTTGATTGATGCGGTTGTATAGTTCCTCGCGGTCGCGATTCAAACCAATCTTGATAATGTCGAACGGACGTCTCTGCCCAAGACTGCCGAATGTTTGCTTCCTTTGGTCTGCTTTGCGGAACGAGGTGTAGGTCTGTCCCGTCATCATACAGATTTCCAGTGCATGAATGACACGCCGCGGGTTTTGCCGGTCGACGATGGCCCAGTGCTCTGGGTCCAGTCGGTGCAACTCTTCTACGAGTGTCGGCAGTCCTTCCTCCGAGAGGCGTCGCTTCAGTGTTTCGCGCGTGACGTCGTCAACGGTGGGTATGTCGTCAATGCCGTTGCACACGGCGTCGATGTACATCATCGAACCGCCCGAGAGTAGGGCATAGTCGCTCTGCTGAAACAGTTCATTGAGCAGCTTCAGGACGTCCTGCTCGTACATCGAGGCGCTGTAGTAGTCGCTGATGCCCAGTGTCCCAACGAAGTAGTGTTTCGCACGAGCCATCTGCTCTTCAGTGGGTGCTGCCGTACCGATCTTCAGTTCGCGGAACAGCTGGCGAGAGTCGGCATTAATAATAGGTATCTGTAACTCTTCGGCCACGTTGAGACAGAGGTCAGTCTTGCCTACCGCCGTAGGTCCTGTGATGACAATCAGTTTTCTCACCTAAGCACACCTCGTTTTGAATTCTCGATGAATGAGCAGATGTATTCTACCTCCTTGATGCCTGGGTACTTAGCACGTGCTTCAGCGACACCTTCCTTTAAGATGCCGTGACCGTAGATGATGCGGTAGGCATCGTGTATGGCCTCGATGGTTTCGTTGGGGAATCCGCGGCGGCGCAGGCCGATGAGGTTCACACCTGCATAACGTATGGGCTCTTTGCCGGCAATGACGTAGGGCGGAATGTCCTGCGAGGTGCGCGATCCTCCCTGGAACATGATATAGCTGCCAACGTGAGTGAACTGGTGGAACAAACAGCAGGCTGAGATGATGGCATAGTCGTCGACAATGACCTCGCCAGCAAACTTCGTAGAGTTGCCAATGATGCAGCCGTTACCTATTTCGCAGTCGTGGCCAATGTGCATGTTTTCCATCAGCAGGTTGCCGTTACCCACGACCGTCTTGCCTTTCGAAGCCGTACCACGGCTGATGGTGACGTTCTCGCGGATAGAGTTGTTATCACCAATCTCGCATGTTGTGTCCTCACCCTGGAACTTCAGGTCTTGCGGCTTAGTTGACAGACTGGCACCGGGAAAAACCTCGTTGTTCGAGCCGATGCGGGCGCCGTAATGTATGGTGACGCCATTGTAGAATTTGTTGTTGTCGCCAATGACCACGTTCTTGTCAATCACGCAGAACGGGCCAATCACGTTGTTGTCGCCCAGCTTAGCCTCGGGGTCCACAACTGCGAGCGGGTGTATCTTGTTCATCTTGCTATCTTTCTTTTCGTTTTTGTTAATTCACAATTCCATTTATCCCTGCAAAGTTACACATTTTCTTTCAAACGCCCCACATTCAGCACCGTTTTTTCTGTTTTTTTATCAATCGCCCAGCGAAACCGTCACCATCGCTGCCGACTATTACGGGAATCGACTCCCAGAACATATTTCGGGATTCCTCCGGGGCCGCCGCAGAACTCTCAGGGGCCGCCGCAGACTTCTCCGGAGCCGCCGCAGAACTCTCCGGAGCCGCCGCAGAAAAGTGCAGTCTCATGCAAGAAAGGTGCAAAGTTGAGACCGTCAACGGAAGTCTTGACCGCTCTTCTCTCGCGCGCGCATATATATTGCCTAACCCCAAAACAGCCCTCACTTCCTGCACTTATTGCACCTGACGAGAGTGCAGGAAGTGCCGGAAGTGAGGGTATTCTTTGTGTTTTACAAGTTATTGATAGCCTCAACGGACAGACCTGTGTACTTCGCTATCAGCTCTGCTGACATGCCATCAGCCTTCATACGTCGGGCCAATTCCAGGGCCTTATTATGCTCACCTTCGGCACGACCTTCGGCACGACCTTCGGCACGACCTTCGGCACGACCTTCGGCCAAGCCCTTCTCCATGCCTTGTGCCAAGCCTTTCTCCAAACCTTCAGTCATACCCTGGTTGACTCCATCAAGGTATCCCTCCCCACGGGCTGTGGTCATCTGATTGCGAAGGATGGCACGATCCATCAGGTAACGGTCGTAAAGCATCCCTTCATCACGTCCCATGTGCATGCGGTCGAGCTTCTCGCGGGCTTCACGCAGGCCGGGAGCATCAGCATCGTCGGGGATGTCGGTGGTGGAAAGGAAATAGAGCCACTGGTCGAGCGAGTCGCGGCTCCAGCGGTTGAAGTCGTTCACCTTCAAGATGATGTAACGGGGATAGAGGTCGCTGACAGCATCGGCCTTGAACGTCTGTTTCTGGAAGGGCGACAGTTGCAGCAGGTCATGCTTCGTGAGACCCCGGAACTCGGTCTTGCCTTCGTAGACGCAATCTTCACCCTGGCCAAGGTCGAAGTAGACGATGTTGATGCTGTACACACGCTTCACATGCTCGTAGTTCTCGCCGCTGTCGATATACTCCGTGACCAGCTTCGAGGCACCAAAGAGCATGCGCTGGAAGTAGGCAAACTCTGCCTCGCCCTGCACCTCAATGAGCAGAAGGTCACCATTCGTGTCCTCGGCCAACAGGTCAACACGGTTGCTCTTCGCATTGGCATCGTTCTTGTTGCCCTCACTCTCAAGCAAGCGGTGAATCTTGATGTCCGTTCCCAATACTGTGCTGACGAAGCCCTCCAGTACGTCGTGGTTGGCTTTCTCGCGAAGCAGGTGCTTCAGGGCCCAATCAAAACTGATGAATGTACGTTTCTTCTTTACCATAATCATGCAATTTGCCGACAAAGATACATGATTTCCTTCTCTTCTCCAAACTTTTAGACATTTTTCAACTCCGCGGGCATGAAAAAAGTGCTGCGGTGAAAAAGTACAGCGGCGACGGTACTCTCATGACCGCTGCCGCTGCACATAACATATAGATGTGTCGTCGCTACTTAACCACGACCTTCCGTCCACCCACGATGTTCACACCCTTACGCGGTGCAGCGAGCCGCTGGCCGGAGAGGGAGTAGACGGGAGTAGAGTTGTTATCAGCCTGTAGGTCGTTAATGCCAGATGGGTCAGGCGTTACAGTCAGTTTACAGGGTTTCGAGCGCAAACCGTTGTCTGTTGTCACATAGATAACCGTCAGTCCTTCGGATTTGCCAGTAACTACACCGTCTGCCACAGTGGCTATAGTCGGGTCGTCAGATGTCCACGTCAGCGTTGTTTTTGCATTGGCGGGTGTTATCTCGGGTGTCAGCGTGATGGTTGCGCCAACATATACTGTCTCCTTTGCCGGGAGAGCTATAGCGGTAGGAACGGGGTATGTTACGGTCACTTTGCAAGCATTAGAGCGCAGGCCGTTGTCTGTTGTCACATAGATGACCGTCAGTCCTTCCGACACACCTGTAACGACACCGTCTGTCACTGTTGCTATTGTCGGTTCTTCCGAAGTCCATGTCAGCGTTGTCTCGGCATTTGCAGGAGTTATCTCGGGCGTCAGCGTGATGGTTTCGCCAACGTATACTGTTTCTTTCTTCGACAATGCAATGGCGGTAGGAGCCGGATTGGTTACCGTCAGTTTACACCATCCCGTCAGTCCGTTGTCTGTCTCTACATTAATGTATGTCTGTCCTTTCTTCTTGCCCGTCACCACGCCATTTGCATCCACTGTGGCTATCGTCTCATCATCCGAGCTCCATGTCAGTGTGTATTCCGCATTTTCTGGCGTAATCTCTGGCGTCAGCGTTATCTTCTCGTCTGCTACCACTGTTGCCGTTGATGGAAGGACGATTTTTATCGGTTTCACTTCCTCACTTCCCTCATACTCCACATACTCTTTGGTGTTGCTGTCATAATAGCATGGGAACCATCCCTTTGTTTTCACGGCTGCCACTTGTGTCTTGGTGCAGACGTTACCTTCAGTGTTACTTGTCGGGGCAATGATATGGAATCTGTGTTGCTCACCTGTAGTGTTCTGCGGAAGACTGGAAATTAGGTTGTCCATAGCGGTTCCCTTAATCTTGTTGTTATCGCAATGCAGATAAGTTATTGCCGTATTCTTCGACACGTCTATAGACGTCAGTTGGTTGTTGGAGCAATACAGAATTGTTAGCCCCGTGTTCTTCGACACATCCAAGGCTGTCAGCTGATTATCGCTGCATTCCAGCCTTGTCAGCGCCGTGTTCTTTGACACGTCCAAGGCTGTCAGCTGATTGTGGCTGCTAGACAGCAATATCAATGCCGTGTTCTTCGACAAGTCCAAGGCTGTCAACTGATTGTAGTAGCAATAAAGTTGTGTTAGTGCCGTGTTCTTCGTTACATCCAAGTCTTTTAACTGATTGGAGATGCAATGTAGCCATGACAGTGCCGTAAAATATTCAATTCCCTTTAAGCTACTGATATTCTTTCTATCAACATCAATTACCCTGATATTTTTAATTTCTTCTGCCGTTATTACCCCATCCTGCCCATAGCTTTGACTAAGCAGATAGTTGCGGAAGTTTGCGTCAGGGAAGTTCGTGGCATTGATGTCGATGCCCGTAGGCTTGTTTACGGTTATGGCGCAAGTCGCTTTTACTCCGCTGCCATCATTGGCCGTACAGGTAAAGGTGGCACTGCCAGTTGCCACTGCCTTCACCTTGCCATTGTTATCAACGGTAGCTACGCTGTTGTTGCTTGATGACCATGTGACGGTCTTGTCTGTGGCATTACTTGGCAATACTGTGGCTGTCAACGTTTCTTCCTCCCCTGGTTGTAGCGAAAGAGACGTCTTGTTGAGGGTGATGCTGGTGACTTTGATGTCCTTAATTACATCATAGTAGCCTCCCATGGTTACAGGACTATACCCACTTTTAGAGGCAATGGCCGAAAGATATGTCTTTTTGGTGATAGTGATACCAGCTGAGGTGTATGGTGTAGAATTAACTGTTGCATATTCCCCATCTGTCCGGTAATAGATTTGAGCATCAGATGCACTTGATCCATCAGAAGTTCTTGCTGTAAGGTAGACCTTTGTACCAGCTTCTACCATTGTTGGATTATCCCATGTCCAACCCGCAGGCGATGCATCGACAAAAATGTTTCCTCGGCTCTTCACAATGACTTTCCAGTAGCACTCATAGTATTCACCATTGCTCTTTGTACCTTTACAGTGTAGTTCACACCAAGCTAAAGCACCAACATTATCCCACATTCCTTTGATTGTACAACTTTCAGAGTTTTTGCTTACAATCTTCGCACCACACTTTTCTTGACCATCACTCCATGCTGAACCGCTTGTATCACGAAGGAACCAACTGTTAGCATTGACATAATATTCGTATGGGATAGAATGGTACATCGTTTTTTCTTCGTCCACATAAATAGTGATAGTCCCTTTGTTGACTACCATGTTTCCGGCATTTACCTTTAAAGACACCACAAATTGTGTTAGTAAGATAATGGTAATAAGAAATAGCTTTTGTTTCATTGCTTATTCGGATAATAGGAATAAGAAAAGGCGTGAAACCATCCGATGCTTATTCTCCGAGCCTAGGTTACCGCCAAGTGACCATACAACGTAAACAAGCAAGAACAGTTCACGCCCTCAGTGGACGTGAACCTTCTGAACTGCTTGCTCTCACGTTGAGAATATTGGCGGTATTCGGCTTCGGAGAGAGACAAGAGCAGAAAGCTCAAGTATCTAAAAAGTAGCGAACGGGAGGCGCACAATTCCTATTCGGGTTAATAGTTAAATGTGTTTGTCCCTTGTGGGGAGTGCGGCGCCTGCGCCGTCATCTTCCCCTCACTCGTTCTGTTGCTATGTCATAGTCGGTGTTGTTAGGTTGTTTGATGTTATAGTTGTTTGATTTCGCTTGGTGTCAGCCCGGTGACGCTGGATGATGACGTCGGTCAGCCCTCGGACGTGCTACTTGTTCTTCACGATTTGTGCGGTAAAGGTCGCCTCTGCCACAACGTGGTCACCAACGAAGATGTAGCCTTTCATCGAGGAGATGCCGTGACGCAGAGGAGCCAACAGGTCGACCTTGAAGATGAGGGTGTCGCCAGGCACCACTTTCTGGCGGAACTTCACGTCATCAATCTTCATGAAATATGTTGACCAGCGCTCGGGCTCCTCAAGGGTGTTGAGTACCAACACTCCACCGCATTGGGCCATAGCCTCGATCATGAGGACGCCGGGCATGACAGGCTCCTGTGGGAAGTGGCCTTGGAAGAAGGGCTCATTGGCAGTAATGTTCTTGATACCGACAATGCTGGTGGCACCAAGAGAAGTCACCTTGTCGACAAGCTGCATTGGATAGCGGTGGGGGAGCAGTTCGCGGATGCGGTTGACATCCATGACGGGTGCCTCATTGGGATCGTAGATGGGGGCCTGAATCTCATGCTTGCGTATCTCGCGGCGCATCTGACGGGCGAACTTGTTGTTGATGGTATGGCCAGGACGTGTAGCGATGATACGACCCTTAATCGGTTTGCCGATGAGAGCCATATCTCCAACAATGTCAAGTAGTTTGTGGCGAGTACATTCGTTCTCCCACATCAGTGGTTTGTGTTGGATATATCCCAGATCGGTGGCGTCTCGATGCTCCACTCCAAGCATATCGGCCAGTTTGTCCAGACGCTCCTGAGTGGTCTGGCGCTCATAGATGACAATGGCATTGTCGAGGTCGCCGCCCTTGATAAGATTGGCTTCCAGCAATGGTTCTATATCACGTACAAAAACAAAGGTGCGGGCTGGCGCTATTTCTGCGGGGAAGTCCTCAACCCTGTTGACTGTGGCAAACTGTGAATTAATGATTTTCGAGTCGAACGAGCACATGGCGGTAAGCGAGAATTCATCGTCGGGAAGAATCGTGATGCAGGAGCCGGTCGCCTCGTCTTTCACCTCAATCTTCTTACGGATGATATACCAATCCTTAGGAGCGTTTTGCTCCTCAATGCCCACTTCTTTGATTTTCTCCACATATTTGATGGCAGATCCGTCAAGGATGGGGAACTCCGGACCGTTGACCTGAATCAGACAGTTGTCGATGCCCAGGGCATAGAGTGCAGCGAGTCCGTGCTCAACGGTAGACACGCGGAAGTCGTTGCCGCGCCCCAATACGGTGCCGCGTTGTGTGTCGATGACGTTCTCGGCGATGGCGTCGAGGATAGGCATGCCTTCCAGGTCGATACGCTGAATTTTGTAGCCATGATTCTCAGGTGCAGGATTGAATGTCACTGTCAGACTGAGTCCGGTATGCAGGCCTTTTCCACAAAGCGAGAAACTGCCTTTGAGTGTCTTCTGTTTCATCTCGTGTATTTGCTTTTATGAAGGTTTGCTTAAATTACTGTTTTGCCGCAGCCTTCAGTTCTTCAATCTCTTTCTGAAGTTCGTTGAGCTGGCGGTACATGTCGGGCAGACGACGGAAGATTGCCTGCGACTTGAACCATGTCTTGGGATCTATGGCAGGCGAGCCGATGAGTTGTTCGTTACCCTTGGTGTTGCCTAAAATACCGCTTTGGCCACCAATAAAGGTTTTGTCGCCTACATGAATGTGTCCGGAGAAACCTGCCTGTCCGCCTACCATGCACCAAGCACCAATTTTCGTGGAACCGGCCATTCCTACCTGTGCCGACATGACGGTGTTCTCACCAATTTCACAATTGTGAGCCACCTGAATGAGGTTGTCGAGCTTGACTCCTTTATGGATGATGGTCTGACCCATCGTTGAGCGGTCAATACAGGTGTTGGCGCCAATCTCAACATCGTCCTCAATGACAACAATGCCAATCTGAGGAATCTTGTCGTATCCTTCTTGATTGGGGGCGAAGCCAAATCCATCGGCACCAATGACAGTGCCGGCATGAATAGTGACGTTATTGCCGATGCGGCAACCCTCGTAGATGATGACGTGCGGGAAGATGCGACAGCCGTCGCCGACGGTCACATTGTCGCCGATGTAGGCGAAGGGTGCAATGTAGACGTCTTTTCCTATCTTGGCCGACTGCGAGACGAAGGCCAGTGGGTCGACACCAGTCTTCTTGGGCTTCATTGACTCGTAGAGCTGCAGCAGCTTGGCCACACACTCGTAGGCATTCTTCACGCGGATAAGTGTGGCGCTGACGGCTTTCTCCAATACCAGATCCTCGTTGATGAGGACGATGGAGGACTTGGTGTCGTAGATATAGTGAATGTATTTGGGATTGGACAGGAACGAAATGGCTCCTTCATGTCCTTCTTCAATCTTGGCAAAGGTGTTGACGGTGGCCTGTTCATTGCCTTCCACCCGTCCTTGCAGGAACTCTGCGATTTGTTTGGCTGTAAACTCCATAGTAATGTACTTTTTTGAGGATGTACAATGTGCAATTTGACTGCAAAGATAGCTAAAAAACTTCTAATCGCTGATAACAGAGGTAATATTTTCTTATTTTTTTAGAAAGCAACTGAACATTTAGCAATTCCGATGCCTCGGCGACGTCCTTTACTGTCCCGTCCTTACAGAGCACGCCGATGCTGTCGTCGTCGACGTTATACATGTCTTTCTGGATGGTGTTCACGCTAATCATGTAGTTGCGAGCGTCAGCGGTGTTGATACCCATTTTGTCGGCAATCGTTGTGGCTAAGTCTGAGATGCGCTGTTCGCTGAAGGGCTCTTCGCTTACCTCGACCTTGAAGATGTTGCGGTCGAGCATGTCGGCAGCCAGGGTGGCCAGAATCTTGTCGTCGCTGTGCTTCCAAGCTTTCATGGCGCTCCAGATGTCGCTGTCGTCCAGCTCCTCATACATGCGTAGGGCCTCGGTCTCGTGAGTGGCGAACCACTGGGCGTCGATATCGTTGTTGAGGAAGTAGGCGAGGGCGGGCGAAGCAAACACCTCGCGTTGCTGGCGTACCAGCTCCTTGGCTCGTCGCAGTAGGTTTACCAGCACTTTCTCGCACGCTACTGCTGTCTTGTGCAAGTAGACCTGCCAGTACATCAGCCGCCGGGTCGTCAGGTAGTTCTCTAATGAGTAGATGCCCTTTTGCTCCACTACGAGCTGGTCGTCGACGACATTGAGCATCTTGATGATGCGTGCCGAGCCTATATTGCCCTCGGTGACGCCAGTAAAGAAGGAGTCGCGCCGCAGATAGTCCAGGCGGTCCATATCCAGCTGGCTTGAGATGAGCTGGTGGAGGAAACGCTTCGGATAGTCGTCTTTGAAGATGCGGATGGCGAGGTTCAGCTGCCCGTTGAGGTCGCGGTTGATCTGCTCCATCATCATCAGCGAGATGTCTTCATGGGAGATGCCGCTGATAAGGGTGTTCTCCAGCACGTGTGAGAATGGGCCGTGCCCGATGTCGTGCATCAGGATGGCGGCCTGCACAGCCTCTGCCTCGGAGTCGAAAATGAAGTTGCCCTTCTGCTGGAGCGACAGCACTGCCTCCGACATCAGGTGGAAAGCTCCCAGAGAGTGCTGGAAACGGGTGTGACGGGCACCTGGATAGACTACCGACGCCAATCCTAACTGACTGATGCGGTTCAGACGTTGCATCAGCGGATGACGGACGACGTCGTAAAGCAGTCCACGGGGAATCTTGATGAATCCGAAGACCGGATCGTTAATGATTTTCGGCTCGTTCAAGGGTTTGGGGAGATAAAGTGGATTTTTGCAAGTTCGACAGCCATCTGCTGCTGCAGCTCGCGGGCTTTCCCGGCAGCCACCTCGGCGAAGTCTTCGCCCTTTGAAGCATAGATGATGCCACGGCTGGAGTTGACCAGCAAGCCGCAGTCCTTCGTCATGCCGTACTTGCAGACCTCCTGCAGGCTACCGCCCTGTGCACCGACGCCAGGCACCAGCAGGAAGTGGGTTGGAGCTAGACGGCGGATGTCCTCGAACATCTGTCCCTGAGTGGCACCGACAACGTACATCATCTGCTCGTCGGTAGCCCACTGCTGAGAGCGGCGCAGCACCTTCTCGAAGAGCCGTTCGCCGTCAGGCGACTCCGTCAGTTGGAAGTCGTGCGAGCCTTTATTGCTGGTCAGTGCCAGCAGGATAACCCATTTGCCCTCATAACCGAGGAATGGTGTCACAGAGTCCTCGCCCATGTAGGGGGCAACAGTGATGGCGTCTACCTGAGACTGTCCTTCGAAGAATGTCTTGGCATACATCTTCGACGTGTTACCAATGTCGCCACGCTTAGCATCAGCAATGATGAAGTGGTTGGGATAGTTCTCTTTCAAATAGTCGATAGTACCTTCATAGGCCATCATGCCGTCAATGCCGTAGGCCTCATAGAACGCGAGGTTGGGCTTGTAGGCAACACAATAAGGTGCGGTTGCGTCAATTATCATGGCATTGAATTCCCAAATGGCGGGGAGTATCCACTCTTCCTCGCCGTGCTCCTTCTTCGCGTTGTCGATGATACACTGAGGAATCTTTTCAATATCTGTGTCCAAGCCTACGCAGAGGAACGACTGCTTCTGCTTTATTTGTTCTATCAGCTCTTGTCTTGTCATAATTATCAATTATTATAATTCCGTTTCTTTCATTCGCTCAGCATTCTCAGCAACGGTTAGGGCATCAATCATGGCCTGGATGTCGCCGCCCAGGAAACCCTGCAGGTCGTGCGTCGTGTAGCCAATGCGGTGGTCGGTCACGCGACCCTGCGGGAAGTTGTACGTACGGATTTTCGCACTACGGTCGCCCGTCGACACCAGGCTCTTTCGGCGCGAGGCAATGTCGTCCACATACTTCTGGTGCTCCTTGTCATATATAAAGGTATAGAGGCGCGAGAGGGCGCGCTCCTTGTTCTTGGGCTGGTCGCGCGTCTCGGTACATTCGATGAGAATTTCCTCGGTCTCGCCCGTATTGGGGTTCTTCCACATGTAGCGAAGTCGGACGCCCGACTCCACCTTGTTCACGTTCTGGCCGCCGGCACCCGAGCTGCGGAACGTGTCCCACTTGATTTCACCCTCGTTCACGTGAACCTCGAACTTGTCGGCCTCGGGCAGCACCGCCACCGTCGCCGCCGACGTGTGCATGCGGCCTTGCGTCTCCGTGGCCGGCACGCGCTGCACGCGGTGCACGCCGCTCTCGTACTTCAGCGTGCCGTAGACGTCGGCACCGCTGACGGCAAAGTCAATCTCCTTGTAGCCGCCCACGGCACCCTCCGACACGCTCGTAATCGACAGCGTCCAGCCCTTCGAGTCGCAGAAGTTCTTGTACATCTTGAACAGGTCGCCCGCAAACAGGGCCGCCTCGTCGCCGCCCGTGCCCGCACGAATCTCCATCTGTACGTTCTTCGCGTCCTCCGGGTCCTTCGGTATCAGCGCAATCTTAATCTCCTCCTCCAGCTGCGGCTGCAGCGCCTCGTTCTCGGCCATCTCCTCGCGGGCCATCTCCTTCATCTCCGCATCCGTCTCGTTGGCCAGGATGTCCTTCGCCTCGCGTATGCTGTTCAGACAGGCTATGTAGCGCTTGCGGGCGTCCATGATGTCGCCCAGGTCCTTATATTCCTTCGTCAGTTTCACGAATCGCTGCTGGTCGCTGATCACGTCGGGGTCGGTAATCAGCGTCGACACCTCCTCGAAGCGCGCCTCCAGACCGTCCAGTTTCTGTAGAATGCTGTTGCTTGTTTCTGCCATGTTTCTTCTTATTCTCTCTACCTTATTTATATTTTGAGCGCAAATGTAATAAAAAAAACTTGAACTGCAAAACAATTCGCCAAAATTTTGACCTACGGCCGCCCAAAGAGCAGCCAATGCCCGTCGCCGCGAACCGTCGGAAAATGCGCAGCCCATTCCGAATTTTCGCCAACTCATTCTGACGAATGGCGTGCGCATTCTGAATGTTCCATGTTCAATCTTCCATGTTCCGCTCGGCCGAAGGACGCTTGCTACCAACGGGACGCAAGAATGTTCAAACGCGCTTCGTGTCACATGTCACATGTTACAAT
>CAMVFC010000006.1 GCA_947166655.1 uncultured Prevotellaceae bacterium | reverse complement strand
CTTTTCACTTTGTCACCAAATTTTCACCGCCTTTTCTGTACGACGAAGCCCCGCGGCACGTGGCCGCAGGGGGCTTTCATTCTTCACTCTTCATCCCCCGCCGGGGGATTACAGGGGGCTTTACTTACCGGCTCCAGTCGTCGTCCCAAACGTTGTAGCTGGACGAGGTAGCGAAGTCTTCCTTCACCTCTACCTCGGCTGTGGGGTCAGCTTTCGTGCCATTACTCATTCCTATGAGCAGAGCATCCGATTCCGCCAGAACTACCGTGCGGACTGCAGGCTTTGTATATTGTATCTGTTTCATTGTCGTAAACATTAATTGGTTATCTTTTTATCCTTTCACACGAATTACCACAAATAGGATTCACTAATATCAACAAATATTTTTCGTTTATTTGTGAGATGATATTTGTGGCAATTCGTGTGAAATAGTTATTTACTTCACGAGCACCTTCTTGCCGCCCACGATGTAGAGACCCTTCTTCAAGTGTGAAGCGTCCCCTTGGGCCGAGCGCTGAGCCTTCTGCACACGCTGACCGGCGAGGTTATAGACACGACCCATGGTCAATTGTCCGTTATCAACTGTCTCGATGCCCGTCGGCAGAGCACCTGGGAAGCCAAAGGCTTTCACGCCACCACTTGTAGAAGCATTGAGATAAGCACGATAAGCAGGAACGGTGATAGCATCTGCAGCATCCACAGCATAGAACTTCTGCTCGCCATTGAGTGTCTGAAGGACATAGCCACTGGTGATCTCCTTTTCAGCATACTCACCCGTCAGCCAACCTGCTGTGTACTCCGTAGTAGAAGCTGTACCCCAGCCTTCGAGAGTCACATCGACATCCTTGGAGGTATGAAGAATATAAGGTACGTTGGCCTCAGGAGTAGCAACCTCTACCAATGTCAACTCACCATTCTCGGCAGCTGTGCAGCTATAGAACGTCACCCCATCGATAGCACTTGGTGTGAAGGGGAAGATGCGAGTAGCATACTTATTGGGATCAATTTTAACAGAGACGCTGGCTTGGGAAGCCTCTTCTATTGCGAGATCATAGTTCTGTGAATTACTGAATAATCCAGCATCCTGTCCACCAAGGTAACTGTTGTCCTCTGTATTCTGCAGGAACCAACGGCCATCAGTTCCAGTGGCGGCAATCACTTTCACCACGAGGGCTTTCTCTGAATTTGTGGTCGTGCGAATCTGTGTAGCAGAACCTTGACCATATCCCTTTATGTTTGTGCAGAGATAACGTGTAGCACCTTCAGCATCTGTCATGCTGAGTGTATAACCACCAGTAACAGCTGTGAACTTCCAAGCAATAGCGAGGTAGTCAGCCGCAGATACGTCAGCCTTAGTGCTGTAACCACCATTAGCCTGTGAAGCATCTGGACGCAACATATAATACTTGTCTTTCCAACCGACGTTAGAAGCCGTGCTCTTAATACGATACCGAGCGCCATCGACGGGAGCATTCAGCTCTGCAGCATTAAAGGTTTCAATAGCACCCTCAAGGGCGGTGATAGCGTCTGTGATTTCGCTTACGCTTGCGTCGGGGTTATTATACACGTCACTTGCATCAGAGATAGCACCACTGAATGCCGTACCGGCAGCCACAAGAATCTGGAAGACACCAGTGCCAACATTGGCGCCGCTATTGTAGAGCGTGTTAGCAGAAGTAATAACAGCTAAAAGCTGTTCCTTTCGCAATGGCTTAACACCATTGAAGAATAATTGGAAGTGGTCAGCACGGAACCAGCCCTTTGTATCCCCATTAACATTGTTCCCCTGTGAGTATATTCCCAGTTTAACACTACTTTCCCCTGTTTGAAAGAAGTTAGCAGCCAGCTGCTCCCAAGATGCAGAGCTTGCCAAATTAGCAGAAGGATAGTCTGTTCCATTGTTAGCATAAATATGCTGTGCCTTCAAGTCTGAAGAATAGAGAGAGCCCTTCAATGAATAACTGCCTGTTCCAAGCGTGACGCTTTGATAAACATTAATGTAATTGATTTGGGGAGCCCATGCATCGAGATTATATATTCCGTCAACAGGATTGTTTTGAGCCTTTCCGTAATTCCACTGTCCTGTGGTATTCTTATCTAGTGTCCAACCTGTGGTTCCTTCTTCAAAACTTGGATTGCTGAGCTTAAACGTGTAGTCAAAAGGATACCCATCTGCAGGTTCTGCACCACCAGTGACGTAAGTCTCACGTGCTTCCTCCAGCGTGTTATAATCATTTGTCAAATCGGCTGCAGTTGTGCGCGTCTCGATGTTAGAGTTAGCTGTACTAATAGCTGATTCAATATCGTCCTTCGTTCCGGTAGAGTTGTCCTTCTCATTGGTTGCAAGAGTAATTAGAGCAGACAGCTTGTTGTAAGCGGCTTTGATGCCATCGTAGCTATCTATGAGGGCTTGCAGCGCTGCCTTAGCTGTATTATACCCTTCAACGGTGGTAGGCTCTGTTTCTGCCAGAGCAACAGTAATGGCACTTTCTGCAGCATCAGGAAGTGCTGTTGCGTCAAGAGCTGCAAGGGCATCATGGACAGCTTGCCACTGAATCTGAGCCAGCTTCAAAGGATCGAAGTAGGTCAGTTTGACTTCATCAATGAAAAGTTCGGGAGCATTATAACTGTTGGTGTTACTTGTCGGCTGCAATCCAATTTGTATCTGACCTTCTGTGTCAGAGGACAGCTCAAAATCGTAAGTGTGTGTTGACCAGGCTTGATTTGTAAACGTCTCTGTCGTACTATTGATTTGAGAGCCTCCAGACGTAGGAACGAAGCCAACCAACGGAATTGCCTCTACAGCTGTTGTATTCTTGGTATTACCATTGTATGCTCTGTAAGTAATACGATAGCTACCAGCAGGGAAGGTTTTTGCTACACTTTTATAGGTTACTTCTCCACTCCAACCAACGCACATAATTAATGCGCCACCTGCTGTTGTTTCATCAGCATTCTTCGTAGGTGCTGTCACATTCCCTGAGCCATTAATGTTGCCACTATATCCATACCCCATTGTTGCACCCGTACAGTTTCCAGGAACAGTCGGAGTCCAACCAAATGTTGAATAAATAGTATTGGCGGCTGTAGCATCAGATGACGAAGATGAAAAGTTGATGTCAATATCAAAGCCAGGGTTGTCAAGGAGAAGCGCTGAAACGTCATCACCAGCGGGATTATAACTATATGCGGATACCGCAGTAGTAATGGCTGACTGCAAGTCAGAAATAGCACCATCAATATCATCTTGATAATCGGGAGTATTGTTAATGCCATTATATATACCTTGAGCTGTAGTAATCGTAGTTTCCAAGGTGCTATTATTCAGTTTGGCGTTGATGTTCGTAGCCTTTTGGATCAGGTTATTAAGGATAGAACCATTAACATTCTCATAACCGAGCGTTATGTTATCAACACCAGCAATCATTGCATTGCCACTAGTATGCTTAAAGAAGACACCTATAAATTGGGCGGTGGAACCATCGGATTCAAAATATATTGTTAAGTTCTTCCAAGCTTCATTTCCTGCAGTATATTTTGTGCGGTTATCATTACTATATGTAGCTCCTAAGAAGAAACCGGCTTCTATTTCATTCTGATTCTGAGTATAGAACGAACCCGTTAAAGTGTATTTGCCCTTAGGAAAAGAATTTTCTTGAACAAGTGTTATTTGTGAGTTTTTTGCATTACCATGCAACCTGACTGCATAAGTCTGATTGCCTCTCCCATTACTAGGAATTGTAATCTTACTGCTAATACTATTGTATAGCTCATCACTGCTGGAGAGAATGGAGGCATCCCATTCACATCCATTGCTATAAGCTAATGTCCAGCCGTTAGGCTCACGGACATAACGGAGATTGCTTCCGGAACTGTTACTAATTTTGTTCGTATACGTCCCTTCGAAGTCGGCATTCGTCAGATAGGTGCTCGTCACATCCGTCTGTGCCCACAAGTTACCTCCCCCAATCGTGAGGGCGGCAAGCGTTAGTAAATGTTTTAGTTTCATTGTTAGTTAATATAGTAAGTGTTTGAAATATGCTTTGAAGCAGAAGATATAGTCAGATTCGCCACAAAAGTACTAAGAAATCTGATAAGATGATTTATCAGAAAGGCTAAAAAGTGTTAAACGGTCAGAAAGTATTTGAACCTTGTAAAGATGTTTTGACAGCAAGAGAGTGGATGTAACAGCGCGCACGCACACCCTCAGCAAATTTCCGAAAACATCTATCACTCTATCACCAAATAGACTTAACCTGCTGACAATAAGGAACGTGCGAAGTGACAGATGTAGTGACAGATAGGTGATAGAAGTGATAGATAAATGACCCCAAATGGGGTTTTATTACGACAACTGGGAGCGAAATGCCAGATGCTTAGCCTCAGCAGAAGCGGAGTGGAGCGCAGCGCGGTGTAAAGATTCATCATCACAACCCGCATATCACGTCAGTTCGGTTCGGCTAACGGTCCGTCTGAACAGCGAATGACGAAATAAAGATTGACGAGAAGATTGACGATGATTGACGACACAAATAAAGTACTCTATTAGACGTAAATAGTCGTCAATCCTGACGTCAATCTTCGAGAAATAATTTTTGGATGGATTTGTGAAAAGACGTTATTTGATAAGATTGACGATGATTGACGACACAAATAAAGTACTCTTTTAGACGTCAATAGTCGTCAATCCTGACGTCAATCTATTCAAATTTAACTTTTGGAAGTTCTCCTGTGTACCACAGATTAAGCAGATGACACTCTTTCAATTACACGGATTTCCGGGAAAGGCTAAAGGAAACTTTCATTTTTCATTTTTCACTTTTCACTCTTTCAAGCACCTGCGAAGCGTGCTGCATAAAATCTGTGTAACAGCGAACTGGAATCATCACATAGAGGACTGGCTTCATCTGTTTCATCTGTTTCATCTGCTATAATCTGTGGTTCTTTAAACAACCGAAACTTTGCGCGAAAAGTGTTAAGGTTTTTTGCGAAAAGTCTTAAGGGTTGCAGCGGAAAGTGTTAAGAGTTTCAGTGAAAAGTGCCAAGGGTTCTGCGAGAAGTTGAATGAACATTCGTTGCAAGAACAAAAAAGGGTGTGCCTTACATACAAGACACACCCTCCAGAGAGCAAGGCTTTTTTTACTCGCTCCAATCGTCGTCCCAGACGTTGTAGCTGCCGCCCTTGACGTTACCCGAGTTGACACTACTTTCACTGGTGCCGCCTCCCACGCCAAGACCATCAACATTAGACGTGCTTGTGATGCTATCAGCTATGAGCGTCTCTACGGCCATGGCCGTAGTGCGCAGAGAGGGAATGATATATATCTTTTTCATTGTCATTTATTTCTTAATTGATGATTAACTACGACCTCCCCCCGCCCCTCCCTGACGGGAGGGGTTGAAGGTGGATCTTTTATCTACTTCACCAGCACCTTCTTGCCGTTCTGGATGTAGAGGCCACGCTGAGCCTTCTGCACACGCTGACCGGCGAGGTTGAAGATAGGTGCATTGCTCAAAGCAGGCTGTACATGATCGATGGTCTGGATGTCTGTCGTCGTTCCGTCGAAGTTGAGGCGGATAACATTTGCCTTGACACCGCTCTCAGCAGGAACGCTGAAGTAAGCGCGGAAAGGAGCGAGGGAGACTGTGCTGTTCACCTTGTAGAGGTTGTCTTCCTCGCCGACGCGAGCTACCACATAGCTACCCTGAGGCACTTCGCTAATAGCAGTGTAAGTACCATTCATGTTGACACCCGTGCCAGAGGTCATGCCGCCGTATCCCACGCCATGTGTGCTGTTGGCTCTAACACCCGTGATGGCAGTGACACCCTCGGTGCTCTTCACCAGCATGGGAACATTGTTCAGATCTTTTGTGCCAGCTGCTTCAAAGCTAAGCACACCATCTTCATTGAGAGATGCGGGTATCAACTTCTGATCCAGATTATTAGGAAGGAAGGGGACAACCAGCGTGCACCATGTATTAGCCGGGATATTACGATAAAGCGTTGCACCGTTGTTGATGCGGCCAATGCCGTTATCCTTTTCATCTCTATAATCAGAGTAACCATACCCATCATAGAGAACTAACTTGGTGATATCGGTGGCGCTGTACTTATTATTATTCAAAGCCTCCCCAGACGCTGTCGTAACCTGACCGTTAGTACGGATAATAGCGTTAGGATTGGTCACAATGATATCACAAGTGACAACACTCTTATTATCTAATGTGTTGATGTAAGTATTCTCTGCCACTGAACCAATCGAAGTCGTATAACTTGTGCCATCCAGTTCCGTGCAATAGAGATGCACGTCGTCGATGGCATTCCAACCTGCTGTACCTGCGGTGGTAAAGCTAAGAACAAGGTCGCCATCAGCTGCCAGCGATCCAGTTGCAGTAATCCACTTCCAGTTGTGGCCGTTGTTGTTTGTGGTGAAGCCGCCAAGAGCGCTGTAAGGCATCTGAACTCCATTCAGGTTAATCTCAGTCTCTGCAGCCTGTGCGTCACCCACACCTGTCATGGTTGTACCGTTTGTTCCAGCAATAGCAGGTGTCATGGTACCGCCAGCGATGCTGCGCCATGCAGCTACCACCTTGTAGGTACCAGCTGGCATGTTGGAGAGTGTGCATGTCATAGAGCCAGCAGACGTGCGCTCATAGAATGAGTTGTTAACAGAACCACTCCGCCAGCTACGAGCCAAGCCTGTTACGTGGTTTCCACCTGTCCAGCCATTAGTATTACTGTCAAAGGTACCATTGATAAGTGAAGTGATGTCACCCTTGTTGTCCGCAATAGTGTTCATATGTTCGACCATAGCAGCGGCTGCATTGATATCGTTCTGCAGAGCTGTAACATAATCCTCCAGTGTAGCAGTTTCTGTTTCAACGGTAGCCGCCTCAGCATTTGCGATGTCAGTAGCAAAGGTGCTGTAAGTGGAAGCGTGAATCTGACTCTCATAGCCCTTCAAGGTGGTGAGGAGCGAGTTGACTTGGTTCAGGATTACCTGATTGGGATGGACATCACCCTTCAGTAGCGGGTTCGTCAAGCTGACCCAAGCATGGTTAACAGATGCGGAAGCACTGACATTAATGGTCACCTCCGTATCATTGGCAGGCACATTGAAGGATATGAAGCGGTATTCCCAGCCACGACCATTCGTGTTGGCGAAAGTGCCATCGGCGAAGCTGGCCACACCACCTGTGGTAATACCCTTACCAGAAGCGCCTTTGTGAGTCAGTGTGGTCGTGATAGGCGAGTTATTACCAACGGTAACAGACATTGTGGGTGCAAGACGAGCATCAGCACGGGCGATGATACCCATGACATAGTTACCGGCAGGAAGAGTTACGGTTTCAGTACCGCTATGGCTCCAGCTGTTTTGTCCCCACTCTTCAGATGTCTGTTCGTAATAGTTCTGGTTGTTCTGACCATTCCAATGTTCGTTAGCGGTCATCATACCCCAGTCACTGACATTCCAGTTGCGCATATCTGTGTCAAGCAAGGTGGCATAGCTGTAAGCATAATCGTTGGTATAGATATCGTAATCGCTGACGTTAGCGTTCTGAATAGCAGTGGTCAGATCAGCGATGGCAGCGGTGCAGTCTGTAACTGTCCCTGCATCATAAACACTCTGAGCAGCAGCAATGCCAGCATTATAGATCGTCTCGCTGGCAGAGAACACAGGCTTGTAAATGGTAAAGTTCTGAGCGTTGTTGATAGCCGTAAGCAGTTTGCCATAGTCGATGACAGAAGCATTGGCCGTGGCGATGTAGGCAGCCAGAGCGTTATAGTTGGCCACGCTGGCATTGTCATTGAGGGCGGAAACGCGAGTGTTTAGTTCAGTCTGAACGGAAGCAGCCATCTTGCCAGTGGGAACTTGTGCAAGCAGAGCATCCACTTCTGTCTGGGGAAGTTCACCGAGATAGGTGATGGTGACGTTCTTGAAGGAGAGCCAGTTGATAGTAGCGTTCTCCAATATAAAGCCATATTCAAAGGCAGTGCTTGCCACGCCATCGGCCATTGCCGTGAATGTACCGAGGCTACCGTTAGTGATAGCCGTGCCACCGCATGCGTCTGCCTCAGTGTCGCCCACAAAAATCTTGGCACCGCTGATGGCACCACCAGCTTCGTTCAAGGCACGTACCCATGCGCTGACCTTATATACACCCGTCTGAGTCGGAGTATAAGATGCTTTAATGGTAGCATCCTTGAGCCTGCCACCATTAGCAACCCACAGCTCGTGGAAGGGAACTTCAAAACGTGTCCCGTCGCTCTGTCCTTCTACAGACCAAGTATTGGTATGCCAAGTCTGGTCGCCAGAATAAGTAAATACCGATACGTCGTTATTAACCACCGGGGTGATATTTGTAGAATTCAAGACAAGCTTAACATTTTGGATCCTTGCCCAGTTAGCATAGCTCTCATTTGACATTTTCTCAATACCGAATGTATAGACAGTATTATCTGTCGCTACATCAAAGGTGTAGGAGACAGAGTGATAAGTGGCATCATCAAGAGTTGTGTTTGTAACATCATACTTTGTGTCACTTCCTGAGAAAAATGCCTTTACGTCACCTGCCGCTGGGACTGTCTTAACGGTTGCATTATTGGTAGTTGCACCATAAGCTTCAAAGGACAGAGTGTAATTACCTGCAGGAAGCACCATAGTACGTCCCATCATAACACCGGCAGAGCCCACATTGGGACACCAGCTCTCTAAATTACGAAAGCTGTGTCCACCAGACAAACCCGACTGGGTATTCCACCAGCCAATGCCAGCTGATTCAGCATGATTATTACCACAACTTCCTTCCCAACCACCGTTGACATAGGCATCAAGATTACCAATGTAACTGGCTGTCACATCCGTCTGAGCCTTTAGTTGCCCAAACAGTCCCACGGCGCACAGCGCCGTGAAAAGTAATTTCCTTTTCATTTTTTTAGAATTGTGTTAGTTAATATATTTAGTTAGATTTACTTACAAAAGGATGTCTCCAGGCGCGTAAAGGCAGGCACGCGCATAAAAACGTGGCAAATGTACTAAGAAAAATATTGCTGTCCGCTAAAAGTTGAACATCGACAAATCAGGTGTCCGCAGTGCCGATAAACAGGCATTATGGATTCATTTTTCAAATAGTAAGCCCCCTCTATACATCATATCCTTCTTTTTTTAGCGGACAGCCGTTCCTGATAACGAAATAAAGCCGTACAATTGAACTGTTTTACTCCATAGCCAGCAGTAAAAAGCATCCTTAAGCAACTATAGGGATGTCCATCTTCCTTTTATGAGGTCGTTTTAGCGGACAGCCGATGAAATTTGCTGAATAATAAGCGATTGGTGGCTTACTTTTGAAAAAGACAACTCGCTATCGCATATAATCAGCGATTGAAAGCCATTTCTTTGGCAATAAAATGTTTTAGCGGACACCAATATAAGAAAAACCATTACGGCCGGCATTTGTGAAGTTAAACTTTGTTAAACGTTGGGATTTCGCCTGTTCATGAAACCACAGATTGTACAGATTCAACAGATTTGTCCTGCCCTCGGTCGGACCATTTATGGTCGGCACAGATTTCAGACACCACGCTTCGCAGGTGCTGACTGCCACGCTGTATAATTGAAAAATTGAAGGATTGAAAGATTGAAGAATTGAAAGATTGAAAGATTGAAGGATTGAAAGATTGAAGGATTGAAAAATTTAAGGATTGAAAAATTGAAGGATTGAAGGATTGAAGGATTGAAAAATTGAAAGATTGAAGGATTGAAGGATTGAAGGATTGAAAGATTGAAGGATTGAAGGATTGAAGGATTGAAGGATTGAAAAAGAATCTGTAAAATCTGTGTAATCAGCGGTTCAAGAGTATTTCCGAAAGCTCAATAAACTTTTCTTTCTCGAAGAACAGCAAGCGGAGGAAACTGCTTTTTATTCTTCGGAAAGGCATGGCAGGTGTGCCTGACTTTCCTATAGACAGCCAGGGACTATCGCAGCAGGCGATAGAAGGTGGGCTGGTAGTCGGCGGGCATGAGGTCGGGATGGAAGATGGCGATGAGGTCGGCCAGGAGGACATCGGGCTGCATGGGCGAGAGCTCGTAGTAGGGGGTCTGCCGCATGTTGCAGTAGATGACCTTGCGCTCGCGGAAAGCGCGGAAGAGTTCGTTGCGAGGTTCGCTGGCACGGAGGGCTTCGTAGCTGAAGTCGCCGGGATAGCTGTTGAGGATGCGCCAGTAGTCGGCATCGGCAGCCTGGGCGTAGAGTTGTTCGAACTCGATGTTGACGCCACCAGTGTTGTCGTCCTTGACGATATAGTCGGCACCGGCGTCGCGGAAGAGCTGTGCCAAGGCGCTCTTGCCGCCTACGGCGTACCAGTTGCCGCCGTGCATCTCGCCGGAGAAGACGGTGGGGAAAGACCCACCCCCATCCCCTCCCGTGAGGGAGGGGCGACCTCCGGATGGCCGGGAATGCTCTGTTCCGTGGTGGGTATCATCTGCGCGCAGTTGCCTCCCCTCCCCGACGGGAGGGGTCTGCGGATGGGTCTTCTCTTTCAGGCGGTTATAGCGCGCCTCAATCTCGGCAAAGAGGCTGTCGGCCTGGCGTTCCTTGCCGAGGAAGAGTCCCACGAACTTCACCCACTCGGCCTGACCGAGGGGATGCAACTCTTTATAGCCGAGGTGGGGAATGAGGGTGATGCCGGTCTCCTTGATGGCATCGTAGCCGCCGCGCTTGAAGGGTGAGATGAAGATGACTTCGGGCTGTGCGGCCAGGATGAGTTCGGTGTCGAAATTGCCTTCCATGCCGATCTTCACGATGCGGCCGTCACCCACGCGCGCCCGTACATTTTTATTAAAGAGGTTCTTCGTGCCGGTGATGCCGCGGACGACATCGAGGGCGTCCAAGGCGGTGAAGTTGGAGAGCTGCAGCATCGTCATGACGATGGTGCGGGAGAGGGGAACGCGAATGGGAGTATAAAGACCCTCTCCCCAGTCCGCACTGTCGGAACACTTAATAGTTCCGCCCGTCGTCCACCCCGTGAGGGGGAGAGCCTCGCTTTCGCTCGAAAGCTGCGCGTCAGCCTTCGCCCCTCCCTCACGGAAGGGGACGGGGGTGGGTCTTTCGGGGGTGAGGTCTTTCGGCACCAAGGCGAAGTGATAGCTCACGGGCATCCGGTCTTCATCGGTCTGGGGGTCAGAGATATCTACGAGGCGGACACCATTATCAAGGGTCCGCACACGGAAGCCTTTGGCATAGTGCAGTTCCATCGTATCGACCACAACGGCCGTGGTATCGGCATCGCCTGCGGGACGGGAAGGGGAACCGCAGGAGAGGAGGGAGAGAAGAATGAAGAATGAAGAATGAAGAATGAAGAATGAAGAATGACGGGGGAAGAGTGAAGAGTGAAGAATGGCGAATGAAGAATGACGAATGACGAATGACAAATGATGAGTGAAGAGGGAAGAAGGACGGGGGAAGTGTCCGAGGTTGGTCGGTTGACCCTTGAAGAATGAGGAATAAAGACGAAGAGTGACTTTCATAATGTTCTGCTTAATCGGTGAAGGCGGTGAGGGTTTCTTTCTGGACTGTCTGCGCGGGAATTACTCCTTCCGTCTGAACAGCACGGCGGCGATGACGGGTGCACCGACGAGGGCGGTAACGGAGTTGACGGGTAGGGCTCCTTCGAAACCAGGCATACGGGCGATGAGGTTGCAGAGGAGGGCGAGGGCCGCGCCGGCAAGCATCGTGGCCGGCATGAGGATACGCTGGTCGCTGGTGCGGAAGAGGGCACGTGCCAGGTGAGGCACGGCGAGGCCGATGAACATGATGGGGCCGCAGTAGGCGGTGACGATGGCAACGAGGACACCGGAAGAGAGGATGACGAGGGAACGGGCACGCTGGATGTTGAGGCCGAGGTTGCGCGCATAGGCATCGCCCAGGAGCAGGAGGTTCATGGTCTTCACGAGCAGCATGCTCAGGGGCAGGAGCACGGCCATCAGCACCACGAAGAGCACCATCTGGTCGCCCGAGACACGGGCAAAGGAACCGAGGCCCCAGACGACGTAGGCCTTGATGTCTTCCTCATTGGAGAAGAACTTCAGCACGCCGATGATGGCATTGGCCAGGTAGCCGATCATCACACCGATGATGAGGAGGGTGACATCGGACTGCACACGCCGCGCCACCCACACGATGAGGTCCATGACGGCCAGGGCACCGACGATAGCGGCCAGCGACATGGCGACATCACCGAGATAGCCGAGACGGCTGAGCGCTACGCCACCCAAGGAACCGGACATCAGCACCACCAGGGCGACGCCCAGCGAGGCTCCGTTGCTGATACCGAGCACGGAAGGGCCGGCCAAAGGATTGCGGAAGACGGTCTGCATCTGCAAACCGCTGACGGCCAAACCTGCTCCGGCCATGAGGGCCGTCAGCGCCTGCGGCACGCGGGAACTCCAGATGATATTGGAGAAGACGGAGCCGCCCTCCGACGTCCCGGCGAGGGAGGGAGGCGCCTGCAGGATATGCATGACATCGGCGAAAGGAATCTTCACCGTGCCGAGCAGAAGGTTCAGCACGAAGAGGACGAGGATGAGCAACACAAGCAGGAGGAAGGCAAGGGATCGTTTCATTCGGAGGCTTTTCTGAAGAGATGGGTGAAGTCTTTGCTATAGAGTTCGGAGAGACCGGCACGGTTGTCAATGGCTTCGCCCACAACGAGCATGGTGGTGAGGGTGAGGTGGTTGTCGTGTACGATGCGTGCGAGGTCCTTGAGACGACCACGATAGATGTGCTGGTCGGGCCAGGTGAGGTGGTAGCAGGCTGCGACAGGCGTGTCCTCAGGATATTCCTGCAGGAGCTCGCGCTGGACGTCGTCGACGATGGCTGCGCTGAGGAAGATGCACATGGTGCTCTGCGAGCGGGCCAGGAGATGCAGCTTCTCGCGGTCGGGCATGGGCGTGCGGCCCTCGCCACGCGTGAGGATAATGGTCTGCGTGCGCTCGGGGATGGTGAACTGAGAGCGGAGCTCGGCGGCAGCAGCGAGGAACGAGGAGATACCGGGGGTGATGTGATAACGCATGCCGTGGGCATCGAAATAGGCCATCTGCTCCTGAATGGCTCCGAAGATGCAGGGGTCGCCGGTGTGGAGGCGGACGATGAGGTGTCCGCGGTCGTAGTGTTCCTGCATCAGGGCGCACTGCTCTTCGAGGGTCATGTCAGCGGAGCTGCGGACGACGGCTCCAGGCTTATGGCATTCGGTCAGGGCCTTGGGGACGAGGCTTCCCGCATAGAGGATGAGGTCGGCCTGCTCCAAAAAGCGGCGCCCGCGGACGCTGATAAGCTCGGGATCGCCGGGGCCGGCGCCGATGATTTCTATGTGGGCGGACGTCTCGGCGGGAAAACCGCCGAGCACTGTCACAGGAGAAGAAGCAACAGGAGCAGAAGGGGAAGCGCCAAGGGAGGGAGAGGAGGGGGAGGCGCCGAAGGAGGGAGCGGAGGAAGGAGCAGAAGGGGAAGCGCCGAGGGAGGGAGCGAGGGAGGAAGAGGAGGCAGAGCGGAGGTAACGGCGGTCGATGGCGATGGCAAGGGTCCAGTTCTCGCCTTTCTGCTTCTCTAAAATCAGCGGACCGCCATTAGCGCCGAGAATGGCAGCGGCCTCGCAGACGCTGGGCGTGCCGACATGCTGCTCGACGGTGGCACTGGGGTTCGGCACTTCTACCGCAGCGAGTTCCTCTGCTGTGAAGAAGTGAAACTTGGCACCGATGCCACGATGGCGAAGGGCACGAACGAAAGGCTCGTCTTTCTTTACATCGATGGAGCACCATGTCTGCCCGTCAAAGAAACAATGGGCCTGGGAAATGGCCTGTACCATCTCGCCCAGGACCTTGGTAGCAGGCCTTGCCTGATGGGCGAGGCCAAAGCCGAAAGTGAGACAGCGGGGAACGAAATAAACGAAGTTGCCCTTGAAGTTTTCAAGGTCGAAGAAAGCCTTGTCCCTGAAGGGCGAGACGATGACGATCAAGGCATAATCTTTCTTCAGCGCATCGCCCAAGCGTTCTTCGAGAGTGACATGCTCGGGCAGGGTACGCTCCAAGTAGTCGGTACCTTCGTCGCGGATGCCCAAAACGAGCGCCGTGGGTTGACGATTGACGAAGTCGAAGATGCAGGCATTCATGTCCGTGCAGTACTTTTCTTCCCATCCAAAACGTTTCTTGAAAGTGTCGATTGCCCAAAGACCGGCATTGTCGCTCTGCGTCGTGATGACAGGCGAAGCTGCAAGGATAGCGGCGATATCGCGTGTCAGATCATTGGCTCCGCCGACATGGCCGGAGAGGACCGAGACGACATGTTTGCCAAGACTGTCGATACAGACGACGGCAGGGTCGGAATGTTTGTCGTTGACATAGGGAGCAATGGTGCGGACACAGATGCCCATGGCACCGATGAAGACGAAGGCGTCGTAGCTGTTCCAGCAACGGCCCACAGATGTCCGGTGGATACTCTTCGCCCTGAGTGGCTTCAGCAGGCTTTTGGCTATGCCAGCACCTTCTCGGCTGACGGATATGATGGCTATTCTCATATTTCTTATTTTTATACTACGACGGCTTGGTCGCTTTGAGGATTTCGATGGGGTTGTAGTCGTTCAGTTGAACGCGAAGGGGCGGCTCTTGCACCAGGCCCAGCTCTGCACTGGCTTCATCCCAAAGTTGCCGACTGCCGGGCCGATGGGCGGTCATCTGTTCCACGACAGGCGAGGTGACGCTGTTCATGGCGATGACACCTCCGGGAAGAAGGGCTGCAACGGCTTTCGCCATGATGGCCTTGAGCTGCCCACCGTGGCCTCCGATGAAGATGGCATCCGGGGATGGGGTTGGTGTTGCGAGGGAGTCGCAACAGAAAGAAAGGAAATCGCCGATATGAAGCTCGATGCCAGGGGCGCCGTGCCGACGGGCATTCTCTAAAATGATGGCTTCACACTCGGGACGAATCTCAAAGGCTTCGACATGGAGATGAGGAAAGAGGAGGCGCGCCTCGATGCTGACACTGCCCGTACATGCACCGATATCCCACAACACACGGCGACGAGGAAGCTCGAGGGCTTGGAGGGTGAGCAGGCGGATGGGCATTTTCGTAATCATCTTCTCGCGACCATCGAGGAGAGCAAAGGAGCTGTCGGGGAGACCGTACTTCAAGGGAAAAGGGTCTTTCAAAGACGGGCAATGGAGAATGAGGCAATTCGGCATCGCGAACTCGCGCCCGGCGGCCTGCTCCAAGGTGAGCGTGGAGATGCGCTCAAGGGCGGGATTACCCAGATGCTCACCGACGTGCATAGTGTAGTGGCAGTAGCCATATTCGAGCATACGACGGGCGATGGCGGCAGGGGTATGCTCGCGATCGGTGAGGACGCCCATCTTCGGAGCACGGTCGATAAGGGCACGGTCGAACTCCGGCCAGGGACGCCCCGTCAAGGAAACGACACGCAAGTCATGATAGGGCAGGACGAGACGGTGGGCCAACAGTTGGAGGCTGTTGAAAGCCGGGAAGAGCTGTATCTCAGCATCGGGCAACAGACGACGGAGGGTGTTGGCAAAGCCAAAGAAAAGGGGATCGCCCGAAGCGAAGACGATGATGGGATTGAAGCAGGCTTGCTTATATCGCTCCACCACGGCCTCGACGGGCGCGGTGATATCTATCCATTCGGCATCCGTGGGCAAGAGAGGAGCGACAATCTCATGGTGACGCCTACCACCGGAGAAGACGCGGCCATGACGGATGGTTTCCAACATCTCGGGATGGAAGAAGGGTACGGGATTGTCTGTGATGCCAATAACTACAAACTTCATTGCTATGATTGGTTTTTCATTCTTCATTCTTCATTCTTCAGACATCCCTTCCTGGTTGCAGCTGTTCGGCATCGTCGAAGGTGAGGATGGCGTTACAGAGGGTTGCTGCGAGATTGCTTCCTCCCTTGCGGCCTTCAACGATGATCTTAGGAATCTGCGTCAACGTCTTGACGGCATGTTTGCTTTCGCAGACATGTACGAAACCGACGGGCGCAGCAATGATGCCAGCCGGACGCATCTTTCCCTTACGTACAAGGTCGCATATCTCAAAGAGAGCTGTCGGCGCGTTACCCACCACATAGAGGGCCTCGGGATATTCCTCTGCAGCCAGTTGCATACACGCCTGACTGCGGGTGATACCGCGCTCGTCGGCCATCTGTCTGGAACGCGGGTCGTTGATATAACAATGCACCTCGACACCCAAGCGGTCCAGGGCACCTTTGCGGATGCCACTTGCCGCCATAGTGACATCGGTCACGATATGGCGCAGGGTGCCAGCGGCTACCATCGCATAGAGGATTTCCGTGGCACGGTCGTCCATCCACAGGCAACGTTCCATGTCGAAATCGACCGTCGTATGGATGGCGTGCAACAGCGGCCATAAGCGCCACCGAGGCACCTCGGGATGTTGCATCTCGGAGAGGATGGTACGGAAAGACTCGTGCATGATGTTCTGCCCTATTTTACCACGGCCATCGCTCTGTTCTTCATCGCGATAATATCCTCGCGGCGTAATGAAACGCCCACTGGCAACATAGCTCTGGGAGTTGCCGATTATCAGCACACAAAACATATCGACCTGCTCGGGATCGAGGGTGCCAAGGGTCGTGAGATGTACCTCTTGCTCTGGTCGCCCTGCCTGTCGGACGATGCCCACGGGCGTCTCGGGGGAACGCCCTTCCAGCAGAAAGATTTCGCGAAGTCGGTAAAGTTGCCAGTAACGTCCTTGTGACTTAGGATTGTAGATCGCTGTTACGAAATCACCGATAGCTGCCGCACGGATGCGCTTCTCAATAAGCGACCATGGAGTCATCAGGTCGGAGAGGGATATGATGCAGAGGTCATGGCCTATGGGAGCGCCCAGCAGAGAAGCCGCTTTCTGAAAAGCACTGATGCCAGGGAGAACCTCAACAGAGACCTCGCCGAACGGCGAGGGCACAGAGACCGAGGAGGAAAACGAGGCGAGAGCGGCCGAGGGGGAAGGCGAAGAAACGGCAGAGACCGAGGAGGAAGACGAGGCGAGGGCGGTTGTGCGGCCGTGAATCATCTCATAGAGGAGGGGAGCCATACCATAGATGCCAGCATCACCCGAGGAAATGACCACAACGGTTTTGCCTTCCATGGCCAGACGAAGGGCGTGTTCGGCACGTTCGCGCTCACGTTTCATGCCGGTATCTACACACACACAACCTTCTTTCAGATAGGGCTTCACGAAGCGGAAATAGTACTTATAGCCCACGACGACATCGGCTTCGCGCACAGCATTGAGCACAGCAGGCGTCATATCTTCGGGAGCACCAGGGCCGAGGCCCGCTATGATAATCTTCTTAGAATCCATAATTATCAATTAACAAAGGATTGAAATAGACGGCAAAAGCCGTAAGGAGAACCATTGCAACCTCTACGAAGCGATTGACACGTACGGCGATACGCATATCGGCCGTGGTCAATGGACGGTCGTTATCGCCAATATAGGGTTTATCGAAGAGTTCTCCAAAATAGTAGTGAGGACCGCCAAAGCGACAGTCAAGGATGCCTGCCAATGCCGCCTCGGGATAACCGCTGTTGGGACTGGCATGGTGGCGGCCATATTTCCAGATGAAAGCCAAAAGGGATGACTCTCCCACGAACGAGGGTCTGGGAGAGAAGACTATCATCAATAAAGCGGTGAGGCGGGCAGGAATATAATTTGCGATGTCATCAATATGAGCAGCGATGCAACCGAAGTCACGATAGCGCTCAGTGCGATAACCAATCATGGAATCGAGGGTGTTCACCATCTTATAAGCTAACATGGCCGGGGCACCCAGAAGAGCATACCAAAAGAGGGGGGCTACGACGCCGTCGCTGAGATTCTCAGCAAGCGTCTCGAGGGCGGCAGTGCGTACTTCCTGTGCCGAGAGCCCACTGGTATCACGTCCTACGATGCGCGCCACCTGCCTCCGGCCTTCATCCAAAGAACGGTCGAGGGCAAGAAAGACAGCACGCACCTCACGAATGAGAGTGGTGCCAGCCAGGCAATAGAAGACGACAAGAGTATTCCACGCGAGGGACACAGCGATGTGACATCGAGAAAAACATAAAGCGATGATATTCGCAACGACAAAAACTGCGACGATGAGCCCTATGGTCACTATCGCACCCTTCCATTTACGATATTGGCCTTTATTGAAACGATGCTCACAGGCTGCGATGGTCCGACCGAACCACACGATGGGATGCGGCAGACGGGAAGGATCGCCCAAACAGAAGTCTAGCGACCAACCCAAGAAGAGGGCAACAACTGAGAGGTTGAGGTATTGAATCATTGAAGAATGTTCTGGAAACGACGAATAGAGACAGGGGATAGTGACTATTATTAATGGGTAATGATTTCATATAGTTTCTCCATATCGAGATGCTTACGGACATGTGCGGCCAAAAGGTTGTATTGCTCCTCCTTGAAGGCAGCATAGTCGAAAGGTGGAGTGTCCTCAGAGAAACGATCGGCAAAGGGAGCGAGCAAGGCTTCCACAATAGGGGCATTGTCGAGAATGCCATGCAGATAGGTTCCCCAACAACGGTCGCTGACATAATAGCCGTCCTCACGGCCATCATCGAGGATGGCAAAGGGCTGTGAGGGAGCATCACCGAAGGGATGCGTCTCGCCCATGTGAATCTCGTAGGCGGAGAGGGGGAGCTCTGCGACTGAATCGCAGAGCGCTATCGCTTCGGGGAAGGAGGAAGCCACGGGGGAAGAGGAAGAGGAAGAGGGAGAAACGCAGGGAGAGAGAGCCGCGGGGGAGGAGGAAGAGGAAGAGGGAGAAACGTAGGAAGAGGAAGCCGCGGGGGAGGAGGAAGAGGGAGAAACGCAGGAAGAGGAAGCCGCGGGGGAAGGGGAAGAAACACTAAGAACGGAGCATGAACGGAGATGGGTTTGTCGAGTGACTTTTTCGTCGCTCATGGTAGTCGTTGTAGGCAGGAGACCAAGCCCCGGAAGACGCTCGATGTCGCCCTCGACATGGTCGGGATCACAGACTTCAATGCCCATCATCTGATAGCCACCACAGATGCCAACGACGGTTGTGCCGCCACGAGCGGCTTGCTGAATGGCTTGTGCACACCCGTTACGACGCAGTTCGCGGAGGTCATCTATGGTAGACTTGGAACCGGGAAGAATGATGATATCAGCTTTTCGCAGTTCATCGATATTGTTGGTATAGAACACATGTACACGCGGGTCTTGCTCCAACGCATCGAAATCGGTATAATTGGATATATGACGTAAGAGAACGATGGCAACACTGACGGTTGGAACGGCAGGGGTGTCCTTCCTGCCTGCTCTTTCATTCCTCATCTTAGTAGACAATGCCACGCTATCTTCCTCTTCGATATGGATGTCCTGAAGATACGGGATGACGCCTAAGACAGGCACCCCACAGAGATTTTCTATCATGCGGCGACCCTCATCAAAGAGACGCAAATCGCCACGGAATTTATTGATGATGACACCTTTGATACGAGCACGATCCTCAGGTGTCTGCAATGCAATACTGCCATAGATAGACGCGAAAACACCGCCCCGATCGATGTCGGCCACCAGGATGACATCGGCATGGGCATAACGCGCCATGGGCAGGTTCACGAGATCTGTCTCGCGAAGGTTCAGCTCTGAGATGCTTCCAGCACCTTCCATGACGATAGGATTGTAGCGAGCCTTCAAACGATCGAAGGCCGCACAGACCTCCGCTTTTAATGAAGAGTGGTTAATAGCTGACGATGAACTATATGATTTGGATGGCTTGCATTCACCATTCCTTATTGATTTATCTCTCCAAAACTCATAAGCATCCCGGTTGCCTATCGGCTTCCCATGCAAAACAACCTGGCTGGTATGGTCGCTCTGAGGTTTCAAAAGAAGAGGGTTCATATCGGTGTGGCAAGGGATGCCTGCAGCTTCTGCCTGCACGGCCTGTGCTCGACCAATCTCAAGGCCGTCGGGGGTCGCATAGGAATTCAGGGCCATATTCTGTGCCTTGAAAGGAGCTGGATGATAGCCATCTTGCAAGAAGATGCGACAAAGCGCAGCTGCCAGAACACTCTTACCGACATCACTGCCAGTGCCAGCAAGCATGACATTATTTAATGACGAGCGGCGAATGGCGGATGACGAATAAACTCGTCCGTCTGGAAAACTTTGAGACCTGCATTCGTCATCCATCATTTGCGTCTCGGCACTTGTCATCGCCTGCAATTTACCTATCAGCAAGTCATTCTCTTCTTTTGTCTGTGCTGCAATACGAAAGTGATAGGATGTGAGACCCTCAAAGTTGGAAGCATCGCGGATGAGGATACCGTGCCGCACGGCAAGGCGATCTTTCAGTTCTGCTGCAGTGAAGCCCAGGCGCTCATCAATGCGACAGAGCATGAAGTTGACCTGAGTGGGGACGACGCTGATACCGTTGATGAAATTCAAAGCACCACACAAACGTTGAGTCTCTGCGAGATAGGTAGTGAGTTCCGGAAGGACGCGGACGTGGTTCTTGATAAGCCAGATGACCGCCTCGATAGCCAAAGCATTCACCGACCAGGGACGCAGGCGACGACGAAGCTGTGTTATCAACGCCGGCGCACCGACGACATAACCGATGCGTAAGCCTGGGATGCAATAGGTCTTAGTAAACGAATGAAGTTGAAGAATATTGCCTGCCTCGACGGCTTCTGCTGGTGAGAGCAACAATTCCGACGTATAGTCTTCATACGACTGGTCGAGAATCAGCAGTCGATAAATAGCAGCAAGACGCAAGACATCGCTCTTAGAAAGAACGGCACCTGTGGGATTGTTGGGATTACAGAGCCAAAGAGAAGAGGAAGAAGGCTCGTCGCCGTCCTCGCACAGAGAAGAGAGGGGTACACGTCGCACTGAGAGACCCGCCATGCGACAAGCATCGGCATATTCGCTGAAGGTAGGAACTGGGATAACCGCTGATTCTCCTACCTTCCCTTCCTTCAAAAAGAGGCTTTCCGCTATCATATAAATGGCATCCGTCGCCCCATTGGTGACGAGCACGCAATCCTCTCCTACCCCACTTCCCTCCGCTATCAGGCGTTCCAGAGTTTGCGGTTCCGGTTCCGGGTAGGTGTCAATGACATTGAAGCGTGAAGACAAAAACGTCTTCAGCCCGCTGAGGTCAGCGTGGCTGAAGATATTGCTACTGAAGTTGTGACGAATGCCCGTGTAGCGAAAGGCATCGTCTCCGTGGCCGTTGAGCATAAAATGTTCTTTTCGGGCACAAAGATAGGAAAAATAAAGGAAGATGTGGCAAAAACGGAAAGCATTTTTGCCACATCCAGGTTAGTATTTCATTCTCAAAGAAACGACGAGCGAGCGACCAGGATTAATAGTTGAGAAATTTGAGTTCCAGGGCGAGGTGTCGCGTTGATTGAAAAGGTTCTCAACACCAAGACCTGGTTCGAGGGTGAAACCACTCAGAAGAATGGTGTGACGAGTCATCAAATCCCATTGACTGATAGCATCGGCATAGCCATAAGTGCTACTGTAGCGTTCGCCTTGAATGTGACCGTTGAGCGTAACATTCAGATGGTAGTCGTTCCAAGTCTTGTCCCACGATGCCAACACACAGCCGACATGCTTCACGCTCTTGTCAACAGGTGATGTCGTGACGACATACTGCTGCGTCTTCTTGTCCAGCGTCTGTGTCTCTGCCTCTGAATCCGTAAGCGTATAGCCACCACCAATGGTAAAGCCATAAGGCAGGAGAAACTTCACCGAAGCACTGATGCCGCGCAGTGTCGCCTTGTCGATGTTATCACGCTGACGGACGGTCTGCCAGCCCTCATCGCGTATGGCAGTGAGATGAGCATCTGAGGTAATCTCAGACTCCGTCATCGTGCGATAGTTAATCATATCGCGCACCTTATTGATAAAGCCCGTGACACTGACACTCATCCAAGTGTTGCTGTACTCTGCGTTGAGGTTGAAGAAATGATTCTTCTCGGGTTTCAGGTCCTTGTTATATAGCGTGTAGCGCGAAGCCGTCTTGGCCTGATCGGTAGCATAGAGTTGTGAGAGTGAGGGCGTACGATAACCACCTGCATAGCTGGCACGCAGCCGGAAGCCGCCGGCATGGAAGAACAGACCTGCATTGGGGGTGAAGGCAGAACCGAAGTTGTCGTTATAGGTATAGCGGGCTCCGACGACCGCCTCCAAACCACGTGCAATCTGCAACTCATCCTGTGCGAAGACATTGTATGTGTTGGTGGTCTCAAAATCGATGTTGTCACTCTGACTGTTCAGGCTCTCCTGCACAAACTCGGCACCAGCAGAAAGCTTGTTCCACGAGGCAAGACGGAAGATGCCACGCAGGGTCTCGTTGACATAGTGAGTACGCTTGCGGGTCTCATCGTAAGCCTCCTTGTCGGCCGTCTGCCAGTAGGCATATTTCGAGTTGAAATTATCGCTGTAGACATCCAGATAGACGTGCGTGCGTGCGTTGGGAGTCCAACGGGCACCTCCGCCATAGGTATAGGAGACGTGATGAATGTCGTAGGTATAAGCCTGCTTGGAGGTGTAAGAGTAGGCGGGAGATGTGCCGGCCGAAGATTTCTTCTGAGTGAAATAAGAGGCCGACTGAGGACGATGGGTCAGGTTGTCGTAATAGGAACCACGGAGGTAAACAGACCACTGGTCGTTGATTCGGAAATCCAACTTCTCGGAGATGTTATTGCTGCGGAAAGCAGCAGACATGGGACGGCCAGTAAGTTTTAGCACCTCAGTGCCATCCTCGTCAAACGCCTGATAGGAGTTGACCTGCCAGTTGTCCGCCTGATGGTGGGTGAAGGAGGTGTGACTGGAGACTGCTCCGACGGTAGCATCGACATTGACATCCTGATCCAGACGGCCATGACTGCGGAAGCGGGTATCAGAGGTTGCCGAGACCTGTTCACGACTCTCGTCGGTAATGATGTTAATAACACCAGCGATGGCATCCGAGCCGTAGAGGGCAGAGGCAGCGCCGCTGTAAATCTCAATACGACGTACATTAGACATACTGATACGACTCCAACGGTCGTCACCGCTGACGCGCTTCCCGTTTTCGAGGATAAGGATGTAATCGTCGCTGATACCATTGAAGTTCACAAAAGTACCCATACCATTGGTGTGGGTAGTGACATTGGTCGTCAGGCGTACCAAGGCGTCTTCGAGAGTCGTAACATGTGCGTCCTTTAGTTCCTTGGCCGTAATGACTTTGACGGCCACAGGAGAATTGTCGGCACGGTGATAGGTTCCCGTACCTGTGACAACAACAGGGTTCAAGTCGTGTTCAATCACTGAGGATTGAGCAAAAGCGGTGCTCCCCAGCAGGGAGAGCACCGCCATGAAGCAGATAGTATTGAGAGCGTGTTTCATGGATTCTTTTTTATTCCTCGGGGAACATTGAGTGATAGAAGTCAAGGGCCTCACCATCAATAGCATCCTGAGTGTGCTGCATCCACACGTTGCGCACGGTAGGCAGTTCGAGCAGACCCTTCTCAATCATGGTCTCATTGCTGCACTCGTAACCCATTCGGCTGAAGAACATTTTCCAAGAGGTGTCTTCTACTTCACCTTCCTCGTTAGCCTCGTAGCCATTATCCCAAGCATCGTCGTCACCAGCCATGTCGTTGTGACCGTGGTCACCATCAATAGACATCAAGGGATGGCAATAGACCTTACCGCTGGTGATACCAGCAGCCTGCATACGCTCCAGCACGTCGGTCTTGAAGTTGTCCATCATATCGACCGTACCTACGAAATATTTCTTGCTATAGGTCTGCAGCGCTTCTTCGAGCTGGGTGTAACGGATGTTAGCCTTATAAGTATCGTAGCTGTCGGGGTTACCGTGACCCATAAAGGCGACAACGCCTTCAGCGGCCTGTGCCTTGTAAAGCTCATTCAGTTGCTTAGCCACCTCGGGAACGTCGGTTTCCTTGTCCTGGAGGAGGGGCACACCGAGCTTCAGCACCACCTCGGCGAGATATTCGTCGTTGAGGTCGCCGTTGCTGTTGTTGGCGAAGTCCTTAATGTAGTTGATGACGCGCGTATACTCCTCGCCGGGAATCACCTGCAGCGACTGCACAACGATTTCCTCATAGCGAACGCCCTCGGCAGCAAAAGCGTTAAGCCAGAAACCAGGAGCGAAAAAGTTGCGGGGATCCACATTCTCGCCGGCAGCTGCACGGTTGATGCAGATAGCGGAAGAGAAGGAGAGGAAGACGTCGTACTCAGGGAAACGCTGCTGATAGGCTGCAACAGTAACGTCGAAAGCATCGAAAGCCTGCTGCCAAGTGGAACCGAATGCGACCAGGAGGATTACCTTGTCGTGTACCTTCTTGGCCTTGACCTCGTTGGTCACCAGCTGTTGATAACGACTCCAGTTGTTGTCAATAGGACGGTCAACATACACGGTGTCGGTCTTCGTCTTGGCTGGTTCGATTTTCTCGTCATCGTTGCAAGCTACAAAACCTGCAGACAAAGCGACAGCTGCAATAGCCATCATAAGAAACTTAATCTTCTTCATTGTACTTTTGTTTAGAATTGGTTTTAAATGATTGGAATTTATTTTGACCTTGTTTGAAGCGAAGGGTGAGCGAGGCATATACGGTGGTGCCAGGCGTTGTGGTGCCGAGATGCAGGCCATGCGGTGTGCGGTCGACATAGTTGAAGATATTGTCAACACCGGCTTCAATACGGAGAGAGATTCCGCGCGATGAAATTGCACGGCACGCTATGTCGTGGGTGGAAGTGAGACGCCAGATGTGGTAACCCTTGCCATCGCCGTTGATTTGATAATAGCGTTTGGACGAGGCACGACCATAGAGACCGATGCCAAGGCGATAGCCTACCTGACGATTTGCCGATTGGCCCTCAAAAGATTTGCCTCGCCCAGATTTGAACGCATGGTTCCAGGTGGCGAACCAGCTTCCTTTGTGATGAGCCATGCCGTCGATGACAACCTCATGCATACGGTCGTGGTCGGTGTCGTATTCATGTGCCTTGGTGTCGAGATAGCTGTAGCTGCCGCCAACTGCAAAGTCACGGAAGGCGTAGCGGACATTGACATCAACGCCCACGGTGCGGGCATCCTCAAGGTTCTCGTACTGGCGCGTCTTGTGCAACTCATATTGTGCCTGGTATTCCTCTGGAGCACGGTAGTTGGGGATGGTTACAAGGTTGATCATGTCCTTCACCTTATTTATATACCCCGTCACGGAAAGCGACAGGTTTCCCACATTGACCTCAGCCCCCAGCGAAGCATAGTTGCTCGTCTGCGGACGAAGGTCGGCGTTACCGAGATAGAGGTATGTACCATTCATCTCACGGACGTAGCGGTAGTGCTGTTCTTTGGGTGTCGGCGTCTTGAAACCTTGCGACCACGCAGCACGCAAGCGCAGCCAATCCATGGGGCTGAGCATCGCAGAGAGCTTTGGGGTCAGATGGATGCCGAACTGCTGGTTGCGGTCGAGGCGAAGTCCACCCGTCAGCTGAAGTATACGCCACGGAGAGTATTCATCCTGAACGTAGAGAGCTTCGGTATGGTCGGTGACTGTGCCGTCGTGGTCCACACGCATAGGAGCATTCAGCCAGTCGTAACGCACTTCCAGGCCTGCACTCAGGCGGTTCTGTGCCGGTAGCTCGAAGACACCTTTCAGATGGCCCATGGTGCGCCGTTGATCACTTTGCAAGTTGGATTGTCCAGGGAAATAAGGGTAGTAGTGCGTAAAGTTTCCCCAAGGGTCATAGCCGTCTACCAGAGTGATGGCTGTGAAGACATAGTCGTAGGCATGGCGATTCCAGTCGACATCCAAGGTGATGATTGCTTTATCCGAAGGTACCCATTTACCGCCGACAGCTGCAGAAGCATTGCGGTACTGAAGATCATAGGTCTTCACGTCCACGGCGGGGTACTTGCCCGAGGGTCGGTAGATACGCTTTCGATAGATGCTGCCCTCGGCATAGAACGAAAGATTGGAAGTAGGTGTGAAGTCGATGCGTTCAGCCACCTGCCAATTAGTATGGCGGTTGACAGTCTTGTTGCGTGAGTCGTAGATAGGGAACTCGGTCTGACGAGGATCCTCTGTGGCGGTGTTCTGCCAGCCGTCGCTGTGCTGCAGCTGGAAGTTGGTCAGCGAAGAGAACTTGCCCCAGGCCAGACCAACGCTGTTGTGTTGCCGCAAATCAGCATGGCTGCCACAACGGGTGGTATTTTCAAGAAGGATGCCATCGCGATCGAACTTTCGCGTAATGATGTTAATGACACCCGCGATGGCATCACTGCCATAAAGAGCAGAAGCAGCTCCCTTCACAATCTCGATGCGCTCGATACGTGCCGGGTCGATAAGTCCGAGGTCGTTCTGCCCGCCATTGTCGCCATGAAGACGTTTGCCGTCTATCAGAATAAGAATATAGCTATTGCCGAGGCCGTTCATCTGCATCTGCGCACCCATGTCGTCCTCGTTGAAAGCGAAACTGGCAGTGAGACCGCCCAAGATGTCCTCGACGCTACGGCCACCGTACTGCTCCAACTCACGCCGTGTGATAACCTCCGTCTGCACAGGTACGTCCTTTAGCCGGTGCTGAGTGCCAGTACCGGTGATGACGACTTCTTCCATACGGCTCGTACGAAGAGAGTCCTGTGCTTGGGTGGGGAACGCACAGCACACCAGCGCCATGCCTGCCAACCACACACGCCATAGCGTGCTGTGTCTTTGCTTTCTCATTGAAAATCTGTGCGTCTGTTCCTGAACGCCACTTCGATTGATTATCTGACAATCTACGATTGACGAAAGATTGCGCGAGGCAACTCATTCCATCGTCGTGCTTGTCTTTTTCCTAAGGCAGGTCTTCTGGCTCTCCCCAGCCTGCTTTACCTTCCCGGCCCTGTGGCCAGTGGCGTTATACAAGCAAGCCTTTCATTTTCGGGGGATGACAGCTGCAGGTACAGCTGCGGATTCTCACCGCATTCCCTTACGTCAGGTGGCATACAGCCATCTGACTGCCTTGTTTTCGGCTGCAAAGATACGTAAAAAAGGAAAAACGGGAAAGAGAAAAGAAGAAAAATATATAGGAGCATGTTCATTTTTTCTCATTTCCTTCTTCAATCTCTTCTTTTTCACTTTTCATTGAGTCACTTTTCGATGAAATGTCGTACCTTTGCAGGCAGATGAAAGCGGCATTCCTCATAGCAGCACCAACGAGCGGTTCGGGCAAGACCACCGTAGCACGTGCCCTCATGGCCTTGATGGCTCAGGAGGGACTGCGCGTGCAACCCTTCAAATGCGGACCCGACTACATCGATACGAAGTTCCACGAAGCTGTCTGCAGGCGACCAAGCGTGAACCTCGACACCTTCATGGCTACACCAGAGCATGTGCGCGAACTCTTCTACAGCTACACTGCGACGGCCGATGTGGCCGTCATCGAAGGCATGATGGGGCTGTTCGACGGTTACGACCACGACCGTGGTTCGGCGGCAGAGATAGCAGCCGTGCTAGACGTGCCTGTAGTGTTGGTGGTGAATGCCCGTTCTGCGGCTTACTCCATGGCGGCACTGCTACAGGGTTTCACTCATTTCCGTAAGGATGTGCGCTTCGCAGGCGTAATATTTAACAAGGTGGGAAGCGAGCGTCACGCGCAGATGCTACGTGAGGTAGCCGCTGACGTGAGCCTTCCCTGCCTCGGATGCATATCGAAACAAACCGCTTTGGAGCAGGGTTCGCGCTACTTAGGGCTGGATTTCTCAACAGATCTCAGCATGAGCGGAATCGTAGAGGTTCTACACTCGCAAATAGAATGGGAAAAACTGCTTCAGGAAAGCGAGATAGGTGCGTCCGAAAAAGAACATCGGTTCATCGCCCCACACACTTATGTCACTCAGCCCACAGAAATAAGTGACTCGACCCACAAACATAAGTCCATTGCTGTAGCTCGGAATGCAGAGTCTTTCTCTTTCTTATATCAAGAGACAATCGACCTGCTTAGAGGTGAAGGTGAAGTGTTTTTCTTCGACCCCGAGCGGGAGGTTCCCGAACTGGACGCATGCAGTCTGCTTTACCTGCCCGGCGGATATCCCGAAAAGCACCTGGCCGCATTGACGGAAGCTGCACAGACACGACAGTGCATCCGTGACTATGCAGAGGCGGGCGGACGCATCGTCGCCGAATGCGGAGGAATGATGTATCTCTGTCGCTCCATCGTCACCGACGAGGGCGAAGCACCGATGTGTGGCGTACTTCCCTATTCCATCTCAGCCAGGAAAGAAGACCGCCACCTGCATCTGGGCTACCGGCAATTCCTACTCGACGGACAGAGGATGCACGGACATGAGTTCCACTACACACGCTTCGCAGAACCTGTTCCATCCTCAATCATACAAGTGTACAACGCCAAAGGCGAACCCACTGCTACCGCCATTCTTCGGCAAGGTCGCGTATGGGCCAGCTACACCCACCTCTCGCCACAGGCAATCCTATGGCTGGCAAGACACTGATTCCCCAAACAAGAACAAACGATACATGATATGGCACTCAACCTCAACAAGGACTTGAAACAGTTCTATTCCATCGCCGAAGTCAGCGAGATGTTCAATCTCCCGGCTTCTCTCCTACGCTATTGGGAAAAGGAGTTCCCGACACTTCATCCGAAGAAGAACAACAGCGGCGCCCGGCAGTACACCAAAGAGGACCTCGAGGAGTTACGCCTGGTATACGACCTGGTGAAGGTGCGCAACATGAAGCTGGCTACAGCCCGCGAAGTACTGATGCGTAACCGCGAAGGCGTACGTTCCACGAACGATTTGATGGAACGTATGCAGAGCGTACGTCAGCAACTCATGGACATTAAGAAAGAACTCGACGCACTGGTCTAACTGATGCGCGTCACGTCTTCCAGGCCTTTGATCTTCTTCAAATTCTTAATGATGACATTCATGTCTTCCACGTCATGAATGCTTAGTTCAATGTCGCCCTTGAAAATGCCATTCATCGTGTCGATGGTCAGACGGCGCACGTTGACATTGAACTGCTGTGTGAGCACATCGGTCAGGCTGCGCAGGATGCCCACTCGGTCGATACCTTCAATATGAATGGTCACGGAGAAATGCAATTGTTTGTGCGTATCCCAATACACCGCGACGATCTTGTTGCCATCCACATTCTTCAACCGATTGGCCAGATCGCAGTTACGCTTATGAATGACCAGACCTCCATCTGTCAGATAGCCCAGCACTTCGTCGCCGGGAATAGGATGGCATTCCTGACACATCGTGAAACGTCCTATATTCTCCTCGTTCAGATAGAGTGGCTTCTTCCGGTCTATGACCATCGTCCCCTTTCCGGAATCAGTCGTGACGGTCTCGCTTTCGGCATCGTCCTTTTTCTTACGCTTATAGAAAGGGATATAGCGTTTCCAGTCCTTACGTTTCTTGTATGTCTCAGGTGCACGCAGGATGACTTCGGCATCCGCATCGGACAGGACGACCGCGCCAGAACCAATCGCAATGAAAAGTTCTTCGCGCGTAACAATCGAGCGATGTGCGCACAGACGGTCCAGCAGAAGACTGTTTTGCTCCAGGTCGTGAGCGGCGCACCACTCTGTCAGGAGTTCCTCGCCAGCTTTCTGCTGTTCGCGCTGTAGCTTTCGCAAAGCGGCCTCAATCTTGCCACGGGCCTTGCCCGTCGTAGCATAGTTGAGCCACGAGGAATCGACATGAACGGTATTCGAGGTGAGGATTTCCACTTGGTCACCGCTGCTGAGGTGGTGGCTCATGGGAACCAACTGATGATTGACTTTGGCGCCCATGCAATGCATACCCACCATGGTATGGATAGAAAAAGCGAAATCCAGCACCGTGCAGCCGGCAGGCATGGTCTTAAATTCCCCTTTAGGCGTGATGACAAGTATCTCAGAGGAATAGAGGTTAAGTTTGATGGTGGACAAGAAATCCATGGCAGAAGGCTGAGGGTCGTCCAGAATTTCCTTGATGGTCTGCAGCCACTTGTCCAACTCTGTCTCGCTGGCATCTGCATCTTTCTCGCCCTCCTTGTATTTCCAGTGGGCGGCGAAGCCACGCTCGGCCATCTCGTCCATCTTACGAGAGCGAATCTGCAGTTCTATCCAACGGCCGCCAGGACTCATCAGCGTCGTGTGCAGGGCGCGGTAGCCATTGGACTTGGGCTGCGAGAGCCAGTCACGGAAACGGGTCGGATGAGCTTTGTAAATGCTGGTGCAGGTATTGTAAATCTGAAAACAGTCGATCACCTCGCTCTCGTCCGTATGGGGATCGAAGACGATGCGTACGGCCAACAAGTCATAGATTTCCTCGAAAGCCACATGTTTGTTCTGCATCTTCATCCAGATGCTGTACGGACGTTTGATACGGGCCTTGATGTCATAGGTATAGCCCTGCGCATCCAGCTTCTCGCGAATCGGGAGAATGAAGGTCTTGAAAGCTTCGTCGAGATGAGGACGTATCTCCGCCAGACGTTGACAGATGCGTTCGTGCTCTTCGGGCTGCTCGTACTGGAAACTGAGATCCTCAAGTTCTTCCTTTATCAGATTCAGTCCCAAGCGATGTGCCAACGGAGCATAGATGTAAAGCGTCTCACCCGCGATCTTATATTGTTTATGAGTGGGTTGCGAGCCGAGGGTACGCATATTGTGAAGGCGGTCGCTGATCTTGATGAGGATGACACGGATGTCGTCGCTCATCGTCAGCAGCAGCTTCTTAAACGACTCGGCCTGTGCCGACGCCTTGTCGCCGAAAATACCTCCGGAGATTTTCGTCAGTCCATCGACAATCTGGGCTATCTTCTCGCCGAAGATGTTTGTGAGGTCTTCAACGGTATAGTCGGTATCCTCAACGACATCGTGCAACAGCGCAGCACAGATTGAAGTACTGCCCAGGCCTATCTCACCGCAGACAATCTGCGCTACGGCCAGGGGGTGCATGATATAGGGTTCGCCGGACAGGCGGCGAACGCCCTCATGGGCTTTGCGGGCGAAGTTAAATGCCTTGGTGATAAGCTCTACTTTCTTACGATGAGGCGAGGCGAGATAAGTCTCGAGAAGATGCTGAAAGGCTTTGTTGACCATCTCATCGTCGGCAGAGACCCTCCCCTCACCCTCCCCGTGCAGGAAGGACTTATTTACCACTGACTGATTGCTCTCAGACGAGCGAACATCCTGTTCTTTTTTATCTTTCGTTTCCATCATCTCATGTAGTCTTTTTAAGTAATCACCTCCTCCCTAAGGGGAGGACGTCGGGGGGAGGAGCCTCACGTCCCTTACCTAACCCTCAGCTTCTGTCCGGCCCTGATGTTGTTGCCGCGAATCCCATTCATTCTACGCAGCTTGGCCACGGTGGTACCATTGCGACGGGCTATAGCACCGAGGGTGTCTCCACGGCGCACCCGTGTCGTGCGTCCGCTGCCAGCCGAAGCACGGCCACGACGATTACGGCCCGAAGAATTAACCTCTTGCTGCGCGACCTCCACTTCGCTACGACTCGTGAGCAACTCCGTAGCATGATAATTGTAGACGCTATCGCCTGCTGCCACAAAAGCTGCCATGGCAGCCGTTGGCAGGCGCAGCGTACAAGGGCGGCTGTCGCCGGGAATCAGCGAAGTACGGTACTGCGGATTCAGCGCCACCACTTCCTCTGCCGGCACATTGCACATAGCCACAATCTGGTCGACGTGGAGGTTGCGGTGAATCATCACCGTATCCGTGGATGCAGGCAGACGGGCTGGCACAGGGCAGATATTGTGGTCACAGTAATGGTTCATCACGTAGTTGGCAGCGATGAAAGCCGGAACATAGCCACGCGTCTCTGCAGGCAGATAGGGATAGATATGCCAGTAGTCCATCACGCCTCCGGCGCGGCTGATGGCCTTGCGCACATTGGCAGGACCGCAGTTGTAAGAAGCTATGGCAAGTGTCCAGTCGCCAAAGATGTCATAGAGGTCTTTCAGATAGCGCGCAGCGGCATAACTGGCCTTGATAGGGTCGCGACGTTCGTCGATGAGGCTGGTCACCTCAAGACCATACTGTTTGCCTGTCGTAATCATGAACTGCCATAGGCCACATGCGCCGGCACGGCTGACGGCTGTCGGATTCAGTGCTGACTCGATGACAGGAAGATACTTCAGTTCCAAAGGGAGCTGATAGGCTTCGAGTGCTTCCTCAAAGATTGGCGTATAGAAATTGCTGGAGCCCAGGATGATGCTCATGGACCGGCGCAGGCGGCCGGTATATTGGTCAATGAACTTACGCACGACATCGTTATAAGGCATCTCTATCACGTTCGGCAGACGTTGCAGCCGATGAATATATGTCTCACGATCGTACTCGGGGTTGACGCCCTCGGAACAATCGACCTCGGGCATGAGATAGTTCTTGTTATTCCATTCAACGAGCAAACTGTCCAGCTCGGTTTCCATGGAAGCAGGGAAAGCAATGTCGGCATCGTCAAAGTCCGGTTCATCACTCTGCGCCTGAGACGGAGTGGACGCCAGCATGAGGACGAAAGCAAACAGGGAGGAGAGAAAGTATCGGTTGTCTATCATATCATACATATAAATTCAGAAAGTCAATTGAAAAGCCATGCCAAGTCCCTGGCCGCGCTGGGCCAGCTGAAGGCCGGAGGCTCGTTGCTGATGTCCCGTGGTAATCACGGCAGGAGCGAGATGGAGCGAGAGGTCGGGCGAGATGTCAAAGCTGGAGAGCTCTGCATCGACATAGGCATCGATAACAGCGATGGCATACACGGCGAAGAAAGCGAAGATACTCATGTCGCGATAGCGACGATAGTAGTTCTTCTTGTTCTTGAAGATTTCCTGAAACTGCGTCTCGCGGCCACTGATGTCGTAGCCCATCGGCAGCATCTTCTCGTAGCTCTTGGTATCGGGGTCGGCATCCGTGATGTCGAGATAAGCTTGCGAGTAGTCCCGCAGCATCTGGTTGTTCCAGCTTAAAGCATAGTAACACCCCAGGAAACCGCCATACACGATAGGGAGTTTCCAATACTTGCGGTTATAGATCTGCCCGCCACCTGGCAGCACCAGCGCCAACCACAATGCCCGCGTGGGATTAGGCTTGAAAGCGGGTTTCAACGGAAGGGCAAATTCATCGGCCACCTTCTCTGCCAACGCCTCGGGAGACGTCGGAGTCGATATATTTTCCAGACTGTCGAGGCTGACTATGCTGTCTGGGGCTTCTATATGCTTTAGGCTTTCTATATATTCTGTATTATCCAGGCTGTCCAGACTCTCCAGTTTTTCTAAACGTTCCAACTTTTCGATACGTTCTAAACTGTCAAGTCGCTCCGGATATTCCAGGCTATCTAAGGCTTCACCCTTCCCCCAGACAGGCACAGCACACATGCACAGGACGAGAAACGTCCCGAACCATCTGGCTTTTATCATCGCACCCTGTCTCAACGTAGCGTATTAGTTTTTCAACTTATCCAGAAGGGCTACAATACGTTCCAGTTCCTCTTCGTTGGCGAAGGGAATGGAAATCTTTCCCCGACCTTTATCCGAGCAGGTGAGCTGCACTTTGGTGTGGAAGCAGTCCTGCAGGCTTTGGCGCAGCAGGGCATATTCCTCACTAAGTTTGCTCTTGGAGGGGCGCAACTTAGCCGCGCTGGTATTGACCGTCTCACCTTCCAACAGGCGCTTCACCATTTCCTCGACCTTTCGCACCGAGAGGTGGTCGCGTTTGATTTCGGAGAAGACGCGTAGCTGCAAGGCAGGATTATCCAGAGAGAGCAGGGCACGCGCATGTCCCATGTCCAGCTCGCGGTTCTGCAGTGCCATCTGAATCGAGGCGGGCAGCTTGAGCAGACGCAAATAGTTTGTGACAGTGGCACGTTTCTTGCCGACGCGCTCGCTCAGGCGATCCTGTGTCATACCGCTCTGTTCCAGCAGGTGCTGGTAGGCCAAAGCGATTTCCACGGCGTTCAAGTCCTGTCGCTGGATGTTCTCCACGAGGGCCATCTCCATGACATTCTCGTCATCGGCCGTGCGGATATAGGCAGGAATGAGGTCCAGACCAGCGAGTTTCGAGGCACGCCAACGGCGCTCGCCGGCGATGATCTCATAGGTGCCATCGTCCATCTTGCGAAGCGTGATGGGCTGGATGATGCCTATCTCGCGGATGCTGTCGGCCAGTTCCTGCAGGGCCTCGCTGTCGAATTCGCGACGCGGCTGGTTGGGGTTGGCATGAATGAGGTCCAGGCGTATCTCATTGATGGAGGAGGAACCTTCGGTCTTCACTTCATCAGTCTGTATCAGGGCGTCTAAACCGCGGCCCAAAGCGGGAAATTTCTTATGTGCTGCCATAAATCATTCTTCAATCTTCACTCTTCACACTTCATTCTTCACGCTCACCCTTCTCTCTCCACGATCTCCTGTGCCAAAGCCAGATGGTTGCGTGCGCCGACACTGTCGGCATCGTAGAGAATGGCTGGCATACCGTGGCTCGGGGCTTCAGAGAGTTTCACATTACGGTAGATGAGGGTCTTGAACACCAATTCCTGGAAATGCCGCTGCACCTCGTCCTTGATCTGATTGGCCAGACGCAGACGAGAGTCATACATCGTCAGCAGGAAGCCTTCGATCTGGAGCGATGGATTGAGCTTCTGCTTGATGATACTGATGGTATTCAGCAGCTTGGAGATACCTTCCAGGGCGAAGTACTCACACTGCACAGGGATAATGACAGAGTGAGCGGCCGTGAGGGCATTGACCGTGATGAGCCCCAACGAGGGCGAACAGTCAATGAGGATATAATCATAGTCGGAAAGCAGGGGGCGCAGTACACGGCGCATCACCTGCTCGCGGTTGGGCAGGTTCAGCATCTCGATTTCAGCGCCGACGAGGTCGATATGGCTCGGTATCACATCCAGCCCTGGGACGTCAGTCTCATAGATGGCTTCGCGAACATCCAGCTCGTTAATGAGGCAGTCGTAGATGGAGGACTCTACCTCTTTTACATCCACGCCCAACCCACTGGAGGCATTGGCCTGAGGGTCGGCATCGACGAGCAACACGCGCTTCTCCAGAGTGGCCAGCGAGGCTGCCAGATTCATGGATGTGGTCGTCTTGCCCACGCCTCCTTTTTGGTTTGCCAAAGCGATAATTTTGCTCATAAGCAGGTTATATATTCTCGGTTTGAAGTGCAAAGATAGGCATTTTCAACGAGACATCGTGTGCTTTTAAGCGTTTTTATGCATTATTGTGCCGATTTCTTATTATCTTTGCAGCGCAATACGAAAGAGTAACACATCGTTCCATGACGCAAGACGAGCAATTCATGCGCTTGGCCGTAGCCGAAGCCAAGGTGGCTGCCGAGGAAGACGAGGTGCCCATCGGAGCGGTGGTCGTCTGTCGCGGACAGGTCATTGCCCGTGCCCACAACCTTACAGAGCGCCTCACAGACGTCACTGCCCATGCCGAAATGCAGGCGATTACCGCTGCTGCCACGGAATTAGGAGGCAAATACCTCAACGACTGCACGCTCTACGTGACGGTGGAGCCGTGTGTGATGTGCGCCGGAGCCTTGTCATGGGCACAAATCGGACGCATCGTCTATGGCACCAACGATGACAAGCGGGGCTTCAGTCGCTATGCACCGCAGGCACTGCACCCCAAGACGCAGGTCTCGTCAGGGGTCTTGGCAGAGGAGTGTACGCAGCTCATGCAATCCTTCTTCCAGAAGAAAAGAGGGAACAGGAATTGATAATTCATAATTGACAACCCATCATTCATAATTGATAATCCATAACTAACATGAGAATACATGCACTGAGCATTGTGCTGGCCCTGAGCTCGCTTAGCCTCCATGCACAATACAAGTCGAACTACAACTACACGACACGGGCTTTTGAGCACGTCGATATTTCCTTCAACGCAGGTTCTACAGGCATCGGCTTCGACATCGCCACGCCCATCACCGACTTCCTCCACGTACGTGCGGGATTCGACTGGATGCCGCACTTCGACTACAACGCCACCTTCGGCATTCAGGCGGGACGCTACGATGAGAATGGTGTCTGGCACGAGACCAGCATGAAACAGATGCAGAACTACATTGACCTTATGAAAAAATTGACGGGCATCACCGTCGACACGGAAATCGAGATGACGGGCAACCCTTCGTTCTATAACGCCAAGCTGATGTTCGACTTCCTGCCCTTCCGCAACAAGCACTGGCACATCACTGCCGGCTTCTTCGTGGGGCCATCCAAGATTGCCACCGCGGAAAACAAAACGAAAGACATGCCTTCGCTCATCGCCGTGAATATCTACAACCAGATATACGACAAGGAGGTTAATGGTGAAGCCATCTATGGTTCATATCACATAACTCAGGTTTTGGAGTATGGCCGCATGGGTCTCCGTCTTGGCGAATATACACACAACGTTGGTGCTTACGCAGAAGACATCTACAACAAAGAATTCTACATCGATGAAACGGGCCCCCATGACCCTGGTACTGTACTTATTCATCGTGCAGGAGATCCTATTTATCATGCCGGCGACCCTTACATGATGGAACCCGACGAGAACAGTATGGCAAGTGCCAAAGTGAAGGTGAACAGTTTCCGTCCTTATCTGGGCTTCGGCTATGGTGGACGTCTGCTGAAGGGCAACGACGACTACCACCTCTCCTTCGACTGCGGTGTCATGTTCTGGGGAGGCACGCCCGACCTCGTCACCCACGACGGAACCAACCTCACCAAGGACGTGCGAGGCATCACAGGCAAGATTGGCACCTACGTGGACCTCGTCAATGCAGCAAAAGTCTTTCCCCTATTGAACCTGCGCATCACGCGAAGGTTCTGAGGAAAGGAGCTGAAAGGATTCTTAACGGACTCTCCCCCCGAACAAGTTCAGCCGGAACTGAGTGTTCTGCCTGAACTTGTTCGGGGGGAGAGTCCGTCCGTTCGCTGAGAGTCTTTTTACTTCACAGCCACTTTCCTTCCGTTCACGATATAAACACCGCGGGGAAGCATGCTGACGGACCCGCCAACCACGTCTATACGTCTTCCCGAAAGCGTATATACGTGTTGGTCGATACGTACGGACGTGTCGGAGATTGCGTTATACGGACTTACGGTGAGCGTACCGCCGTTGTAGATGAAATCATAGTTCGCACTTTCGCCACCGCTCACGACAATCTCGTATTCGCCTGCAGGCGAATACGCTGTTGCGGCGCAGGTGGCCACAGGCTGTGACGTCAGCGCCGAAGCGTCATCATTCATTTTGAAACCAGTATAAGTCAGCTCAAAGGCGGGGTTCTCCTGATGCTCCTCGCGGGTGTAGTTGCCTACACTGACGGTGAGCGGTGCACGCGTGATGGTCAGCGTACCGTTGACATAATGGTCGTTATAGTTCTCTACGCCACCCTTTGAGATGACAATGGCATAGGTACCGGCAGGCGAACCCTGCACAGCCTCGCAAGTAATCACGGGATCGCCGCCCTGCAGCGCAGCGCCCTCTCTCTTCCACGTAAGATGAGGCATCGCCTCGCCGTATTCCACCGTGACGTTCTCGGCCGTGAACGTCACCTTGTCGGCCTCGGTCACCGTGAAGACACCCGCCTGATAGGCGATGGAATAGTTCTGAGCCGCGGCGCCACTCACGCTTATCTGGTAGTCGCCGGGGGCCGTGGAAGCTGTTACCTCGCAAGCGAGGGTAGGTTGCGTCGTCAAGACGCTCGACGTCTCACCATTCTTGAAGCCTTTGTATGTGGCCGTCAGGGCGGGCACAGCCTCGCCCTGCTTCTTCGTCTTGTTGTCGGCAGTGATGGTCAAGGCCGCTTTCGTGATGGTCAGCGTGCCGTTGACAAGTGTCGGCTGACGGTTCTCCACGCTGCCGGCGGCAATGACAATCGGATAGATGCCGGCAGGTGAACCCTGTTTAGCCTCGCAGCTCAGGACAGGCGTACCGGAGAGCAGCGTACCCTCCACGCTGTACGTCAGACTCGGCAGAGGCTCGCCGTACTCGACGGTAAAACTGTTGGCGGTGAGGGTCACGGGCGTATTCAGACGTCTCTCTTCATCCTCCTTTTCCTTCAGTTCCTGAAGGTAAACCTGATACTCAGCCTCCGTCATCAGTTTCAGTTCGTCGGGAGTGCCTTCCGGTACGGACAGATAGGCCGTGTTGGCAGGAATCAGTTCCTCTGTCGTTTTCACGAAACCGAGGCTGCCGTCCTTGGTCTTACCCAGCACGCGCATGGTCGCTGCCTTGTACTTCGTGACTTTGTAGTGGGGAGAGCCCGAATAAGTATCATGGCAGAAATAGACGCCACGCAGCTGGTTCTTACCAACACTGGCTGTACTCGTTGCCTTCGGTGTAATCTTATTGTCGGCCGCAGAAGAAGAGGAGCTGCCGACGATGACAGGCGTCTCCGTAGGCACTTCGCCCACGACTTCCTTCCATACGGCAACGCCGTTGGCCACCTTCTCCACTGTGTAGAACTTGGTACGGGCATCGTTGGCCGAGAAAGCGTACTCTGCATAATAGGTCTGGTAATAGGCATCGCCCACCTTCAGGCTGGGAGCAATGCCGAGATACTGACCGTCGGCCTCTGCCACCGGGATAATACGCCAATAGCTGTACGCCTGGTCGGAACCGCTGCTGAGCACCTGACCTACGTCGTTCGTATTCTTACGGTCGAAGAGATAGGCGGTGATGCCGGCGTAGGTGACGCTGGGCCGATAGACATTCTCCCAGACGGCCGCGGGAAGGTTGATGTGGAAATCGAGGAGTTCCACCAGACCCGTACCCTGTGCACGAAGGTCGTAGAACGTGCCGCCGGCATTATCGAAATAGATCACGGCAGCCGGATCGGCAACGATGCGATCGAAAGGTTTCTTTGTCTCGATGGCCCCCATATCTGCCGTTGTCGAAGCCATGTCAATCTTGCCATAGTCGTCGATGATGGTGATATAGCGCTCGGTGGCATAGTTCTGCACGCGGTAGAAGCCGCTGCCGTTGAGCTGTGCCCACGCGGGGAGCGTGCATAGGGCCAACACACCTATAAGTAAACACTTTTTCATTGAATCGAGTGGGAATAAGGCGAATGATGTGTAAGCTGAAGAGTTTACGTCATTCGTAGTGAAGAAAAGTGAAACGCCCTGCCTTGCGGAAATCGTAAGGCAGGGCGCTATTTAGAGATTTCAGTTCAGCGAATTACTGAGCGATACAGATGCTGACACGGTTCTTGTCGTTCTCAGCATAGGGCTGCTCGAAGTGACCCTTACCGGTAGCACTGATGCGGCTGGCGTCGATGCCATACTTGTTGATGAGCAGGCGCTTCACCACATCGGCACGCTTCTGAGACAGGCGGTTGTTGATGGTGACATTACCCGTACCCTTATCAGCGTGGCCAGTGATTACCACATTGGAAGCAGGATACTTCTTCATGTAGTCAGCAATCTCCTGAACCTTCTTCAACTCAGCACCGACGACGTCGGTCACACGGATGGTGAAGAAGATGTCGCGACGCAGCGGCTCGATCTGCTCGACAGCAGCGGTCTGAGCGGGCTCAACGACGCGCTCGATGATGCGCTCGGGCTCCTTGATGTAGATGGTATCTACACGGTGGTAGGGCTCAGCGGAAGCAGGCAGAACAACAGTGTGGTGAGTCTCACCGATGTTAATCTTCACACCTGCGAGGGCGTTGAAGTACCAATCCCAGTTGCCAGCGCGCTTGCTGTTGTAGTGGTCACTCAGGGTGTTAGCACCGACCTCGAGGTTCACAGACAGCATGTCGTTGATGCGGAAGTCACCGGTCAGACCGAACTGGCCCACCATGCGCACTTTCGTGCCGTCCCAGATGTAGTCGAGGTGCTGGTAACGACCAGAGAAACCATTCCAGTCGGTATAAGCCTCATTGGCACCCTTGTTGTCCCAAGCAATGTTGGCACCGAGGCCAGCGAAGAAGCCGAGGTTGAAGAGGCGGTCGTGCTTGTAGCCGAGCACCCAGTTGGTGAGGTCAACAGTGAGGTCCACTGTGGGAGCGACGTAGTTCCAACCCCACTTGGTACGGTAACCGTTAGGATTGTTGGAAACATCGAGACCTGCCTTGCTCTTCCAGCCATTGACAGCCAAGCGAACGCCGAAGACGGGGTTGAAGCGATAGCCACCAGCCAACTGAACATTGTAGTGAATCAGATCCTTGAAAGCGACCTCACCCAGGGTGTACTGCATGCCGAGGGGCTGCACCTGTACGTACCAGTGGGGAGTGAAGACTTCCGCTGTCTTTGCCTGAGGCTGAGCAACGGCGTTGAGCGTGCCAAGAACCATCAGACCGGACAATAAAATTTTCTTCAGTTTCATAGTCTTATATTTTTATTGTTATTTACTTTGAATTGAACAAATGTCCTTTCTCTCTTGGCTTACTTAACGCGAACGTAGTACTTCTTAGCAGAAACACGGCCAGAGTAGTCGAGAGCCTGATAGGTAAGCTCATAGATGTAGCCCTTCTCGAGGGAGATGAGAACGGCGCGAACGTTACCGTCAAGCACCTCATTGATGTTGCTGGCGCTGTTAGCCTTCGTGCGAGCAGCGATGCAGGTGCCATCACCACCCTTAGCGCTGTTAGCACCCTGGATGACATCGGTCACGGCAATCCACTTCTTGAAGGCCGGGCTGAGGAGCTCAGCGGTACGAGTCGTAGGAATGAGGGTCACGTCAGTGCTGTTGAGGAGCTGAGGAGCTTCGGCTGTTGTCGTGGTGAAGCGAACGAAGCCATTAGCGTTACCAATCATGATGGGCTGCAACCAGTCTTTGGGCAGCATGTAAGGAGCAAAGGTCTTGTTGAACTTCTCGATGTATTCAATCACCTTGTCGCCGAGTTCATCAACCTTGCCGTCGAAGGTACCGCCCAGAGTCTCGATGCTGGAGATGAGGTCATTGACTCTGCCAAGGTATCCGCGGAGGTAACCCATCATGCCATTGACATTGGACAGAGATGTGGTGACGTTGCCATAGATGGCCTTGATGTCCTTGGAGAGATCGATGGTCTTGGAGTACTGAATTTCGACTACATCGTGATAACCGTCAAACACTTTCGTAGCTTCAGTTGCAGTGTAGGTGACGTCCTTGGTGAACACGATATCGGCAGTCGTTCCGTTGAACGTAACAGTCTGGCTCAAGTCTTCCTTAGGAATCGTAATGGTAGGCAGCTTGTAGGTGATTTCATCAATGTCAATGTGCTTGGTCTCATTGATATCAACCACAACTTTGAAGTGAGAAACGACTTCGTTATCAAGTTCAACGAGTTCAACGTCCTTGATTCGAGTCAGGTCAAACATCATTTCATCTGCGCTCGTGCCAACCAATGTGAACAGATCGTTAGGAATCTGCTTCTTGATGGCCTTGACAATACGCTTTGCTGCGTTCTCCAGAACTCCGATACCCGGAACATCCTTCACCACAACATCCTTAGCAAATGCATAGGACAGAGGCTTCACAGCAATAGCACCGATTTCATACTTGGAATAAACAGCCGTGGGCTGACCGCCTTCGGGTGTCCAAGCAGCCTTCACAGCGTATGCGGGGAAGTTGGTGGTAGCCAGCGGCGACACGGCAACACCGGCCTTCACGAGGCTCTGAGCGATGGTAGAGATATTCTTGCTCTTAGCAGAAGCTGCAACTTCCTTCAGGGCGTCCTTCACATTGTCAACATTAAGGTTCACGCGAGGAGCAGCCTGTGCGAACTTTTTCTCATCGATGGTGACAGAAGCCTTGTAGAGGCCATTGGAGGCCTTGGAAGCCACCTCAGCACGTGTCCAACCGAACTTGAGTTCGTCGTTGGTCTTCTGGAGGTTGCCCAGAGTAACGATTTCCTTCTCCTGACTGGTGACGAGAGAGAACTTAGTACCGGTGAAGTCCACATCGGTGGGGTTCACAGTGACATAGAGATAACCGGCATTGCCTTCCTTGTCGAGGTAGAGAGGCTCGTTAGCACCCTTCGTGAACTTAGTGCCCTCGAAGACTTTCAGGTCTTCATCAGTTACTATTGATTTGCCATCGTAGAAGAGAGCCTCATCCGAGGTCGGGAATTCGACACCGAGGTTGGTTGCATAGCCATGGAAAGCCATGAGCAGGTTGGTACCGCCCCACGGCAGGTTGATGCTACCGAAGATGGGGTTCACAGCCTGCTGGACAACGATACTGGTGATGAGTTGGTTGAGGCGATTCTCAAGCTTCTCAACTTTATCTTCGAGTTCCTTGATTTTATCTTCGACAGCCTTCAGGCGAGGCATGATTTCAGCAATAGAATCCTCCAGAGCGTCCAGACGCTTGTCGATGCCAGGAATAGAATCCTCGAGGAATTTCACGCGGCCTTCAAGAGCCTGAACAGCCTGTGCGACAGTACCAATGCTATCCAAAGCATTCTGTACGCGTGCGTCGTTGGCCTTGATGTAGTTATCAAGAGAATCCTGAATCTCCTTGGAAACGTTCAGAGCAGAATCGAGGTAGGTCTTAGCCAGCTTGCGAATTTCCTGAGCCTCTTCACGGACAGCAGCGATGGAATCCTTCCAACCATTGGTAGCCTCAATTACGCTATCAATGCGCTCGTTAAGCTTCTTGTCAGCAGCAGCGACTTCTTCCTTAGTTGCAAATTTCGAGAGGGAGTCACTAATGATCGTGACAATAGAATCCAAGTTCTTGATGGCAATTTCATTAGCAACAGCCTTGTCGTAAGCCTTGATGGCGCTGTCACCAACGATATCTACGCGTGCGTTAGTAGCGAAGGTCTCATCGCAATAGGTACGGAGATCGTTGACTGTCTTCTCCAAGGTCTTAAAATTACCATCCAAAATAGCAATGCTATCCTGATTCTTCTGAGCCTGTGCCCAAGCGAGGTCTGCGGTCTCATAAGCGTGACGGAGAGAATCGCTCAAATCCATGAGCTTCTTGTCAACCTCATCGAGGCGGATGCTGTCGTCCTGTGCCAGGCCCAGAGCATTGTCGGCAGCAGTCTGAGCCGTCTGAGCAGCTTCCAAAGCGCCCTCAGCAGCCGTCTGAGCATCTGCAATCATCTCAGACAGCGTCTGATTGGCTGCCAAAGTACCCATCATGTCCTTCAGATTCTGAATCAGGGTATTAACCTCAGCCTGACTGTAGGTCTCACTCTTGGTGTAGTACTTAGCAAACTCAGCCCAGAGGTTTGCCTGTTCTGTAGAGCATTTCGTAGAGCAGTTCTTTTGAGCTGCATCCAGAAGAGAGATCTGGTTCTGCAAAGCGGTCTGCAGTGCCGTCAGGGCATCCCTCAGATTCTTGTCCTGCAGATCCATATCAGCATACATGTCATCCTGATAGTCCTTGCAAGATACGAACGAAGTCAGGGCGGCTACAGAGATAGCCACCAGAAGAAATACGTTTGTAAACTTCCTTTTCATTGTTAATTAAATTATGGTTAAACTATATACTTTATTCACTTTTAGTTATGTCTCCGTCAATAGATGCTGCACAAAATTCGGAGCAAAAGTAGATACTTTTATCCGAACGTGCAAGTTTTTTTTGTATTTTTTTACTTTTACGTGCAATTTGCCATCATTTCTTATACGCGCAGTGGGCGTTCTGCGCGTTCGTTTTTCCCGTTCACCTGACGGTCTTTTTGCGCCCTCTGTGCAGGTAGAGCCCGGATCGTGTGGGGGTGGCGATGCGTCGTCCGTCGATGGTGTACCAATGGTCGTCGCCGGGAACGCCCACGCTGTCGGGCCGCACAGCAGGCACGGCATCGAGCTGGGCATCGGTGACGATGGTGAGGTTGTTGAAGAAGGAACTCTTGACGGGCGTGAAGAAGGCCCGGAATGCCTGGACGACGGTGTCGGTCCGGACGAACTGCGTGCCCTGAGCGTCGAGCGCATAGATGCCTTCGCCCGTCTGATAGGCACGGCTGCCGCGGAAGATGAAGGTGTGTCCCGTGGACTCGAGGCTCGCCCCCGGCACGATGGCGGCATTGCTGCCATAGAAGGTGATGGGCTTGCCCACGAGACTGGCAGAGGTGGTGTCCTCCGGCACGATGATGAGGTAGGGACGGTTGGCCACGAAACGATTGATAGGTTCGAACCACATGTTACGCCCTTCCTCGTCGTCGAACTGCATGATCCAGAAGTCCTTGCCGGTGTCGGATGCCGAGCGGTACCAGTCGATGGGCCGTGGGACGATGAGGGTGGTGTCTTCCGTGACCAGGGGTTCTGCCACTTCTACCGACGTGACGGCGAACGGCAGCACGAGTGAGTTCCATCCTCCGACGCTGTCGCGATGGAATCCTCGCTGGAAGGTTCGGCTGTACGCGATATGCCGTGCCGTGAACTTCATGGGCGGCACGAAGTCGAAGCCATCGCGGAGGCGGATGCTGTCGGCCACGTTGCCACGGACCACATTGACGCTGATGCCCTCGGGCAGCGTCTCGGCCTCGGCATCCACGTAGTAGAGCGTGTTCGGGTTGCCTCCCATGACGACCTTGGTGCGCTCGGCCTGCCGGAGGTCGACGGCCGTGATGTCGGCCGCCACGAAGCAGGTGTCCACAGAAGGCTCCGCCAGTACAGAGCCGTCGGCCTTGTACTTCTTCACGGCCGGGGCGACGATGTAGTGGTGGTCGTCGAGGAAGGCCGTCTTCCACTGCGCACCCTTATACGTATAGATCAGTTCGAGGTAGAACTCCTGCCCCACCGGCAAGTCAAATTTTGTCTGGTTGAGAAGGTTGATGGACACCTCGTCGGTGCTGTGAGCGGCCAGGGTGTAGCTGTTCTGATAGGAAGAATAATAGTAGTAGGCCGTGCCCACCAGCGGATAGACGTAGTGAATGCGGAAGCCATAGTTCCCGACATAGGTGGTATCGGAGGAGTTGATGAGCCTCAGTTTGAGGTTGGCATCCTTGCCCAGAAGGTAGACGCCATCGTCAGAGACCGGCGTGAGTTCACCTTCCATGCGAATGGCAAGGCTGTCGGAGCGCACGACGTTCTTGGGTTCGCCTCCTGCAAAGACGAAGACGGTGTCCGCGACGATGTTCGTCCCGGCACGGTCGGTGGCTACAGCCATTCGTACGGAGAGCGACGAATCGGCCGGGATATTATAATAGGCCGGCGTGTAGTCAAAGGCGATCTGGCGGCTGTCGCCCCGCGGCAGTACGAGCGTCTCCTGCCCGCGCGGCGCAGTCCACCTGAGGGTGTCGGCAAAGAGATACACCAGATTGTTGAACTCGTCGCCCGTGTTCTCCACGCGCACGCGAACCGAATGTTTATCGCCCATGAGATGCGTTCCCACGAGGTCGATGGTGGCAGACAGTTGCGGCTGTGGGCAGACGAGCGTCAGGGTGATGTTGCCGTCAGCGACATCGGCCCGGACGTGCGTGCGGGCGGGATTGAGAGTCGAGGTCCACCGACGCCCGTTCATCACCTTGCTGATGGGCACGAGCTGATAGGTGCCGTCGGCCAGGCCGTCGACATCGAAAGGAATCTCGGGATAGTATTTGTTCAGGGGCAGGACGACCTGTCGTTGGTTCAAGGGTGCGTAGGTGCCGTCAGCACGCAGCATCCCCAGGGCGATATCGAAGGTGTCGGTCTCGAAGACGCGGTTGTTGTTGAAACTGCAGAGGACGGTATGGTCGCGTATGCCGACGATGTCGGCCTCCAGCTGCAAGGGCTCGAAGGGTGCCTCCCCCTCGTTCTTCTTGACCCCCACGAGTGCGCTCTGGGTCAGGGCATAGCCATCGGCTGCACTGCTGGCTCCGATGCCCTGCGAGCTGCCGGGGTTCAGGATCGACAGCAGGAAGTAGCCGTCGCAGAAACCGCCCCACCCCCAGTTCACATGAAAGAGATTGCCCGAGCTGAAGCCATCGACGACGAAGGCATGTCCTTCATTGGCCGAAGTGGAACCCGTGTAGAGAACGGGCCGTCCTGCGGACAGTTCGCCATAGATCAGGTCGTTCCATTCTTCCATCAGATAATCGTAGCGGGACTCGTAATGCGCCTGGGAGCTGTAGTCAAAGTAGCGCTTCAGGGCTTTCAGGGCGCCCATGCTGTTGGACGAGGATGCGGCGCTGCCGAACTGCATGGACGACGCCGTTCCGGCCGCCGCCATCAAGGTGGCCACGGTCTCCAGCTGTTCCTTGGTCTCGGTGCCTTGGTAGGTGGACTGCATATTGGCCCAGTCAAAACGGATGGGGGCAAAGAGGCTGTCCACCTTGATATCGCCATTGGAATAATGGAGGGTATAGCCCGGAATGTTGACCCTGACAGTGTCCGGCCACTGGTGGTAGTTCATGATCTGGGCGAGGGCTGTCGCTATGCACCCCGTCACGCAGCGGCTGCCGAACATCGACACGGGACATTTCTGATTGTACGGACTGCTCTGGTTCCAGAGCGTCGTCATCAGTGGACTGATGGGATTCTTGACAGCGACCTTGGCGGGAGCGCGGCGCACGGCGTTGGCTGCCACCTCTTCGGGCTGCTTCACTAACCACCGCAGCTGCTCGGCATAGCTGTCGAGCCACGCCCGCATATTGTCCGGCATACGGTCGGCATCGAAGCGGCCATGGTCGACAAAACCCAGCACCTCGGAGGTACGCGTGTCGCCGCTCACGAGGACGAAGCCGTCGTCCTCACCGACATTAAAGACGTAAAAGGGGTACTGCACATCTACGGCTTGCAGGGTCTGCGGCCGGCGGGCGGGCGCGAAGGAGCGTGCATCCCCGGCAGCGTGTGAAGCTGCCGACAGGAAATTGGCTGCTTTCCGGGCAGCGTCCTCAAGCGTCACGGGTTCGGCCTGTGCAAGTACTGTGCATACAAGAAGGGTAAGGATAAGAGTCAACTTTTTCATAACCATTTTGCTTGCGTTGGCGCGACAAAGATACAAAGAATAATGATACGAACCGCTTTTTTCTCACTTTTTTCCTAAAAGATTGACAAGAAAGTAAGACGGGAAGGGGAAAAGAAGGAAAACTGAAAGAACTATATCGCTTGTTCATAGAACCACAGATTAAACCCAGATCGGTTCATTAGACCAATATAAGGGCTATCAACGTTTGTCTTCATTATTTATTGCAGTGATAAGACCCTCTGTTTTGGCATCTTTTCGCTTTTCATCCCCCGCCGGGGGAGTACAGGGGGCTTCACAATGCCCGCATTGCTCCTTCGTTCAAAGCAAAAAGACTGCTCAAAACATGAGGGCACTGAAAAAGTCCCTATAGACTTTTTTTAACAATTAAAGCCTGCACATAGTCATGAAATAATTTGGTTATGTGCAGTTTTTTTCGTACCTTTACAGCATAAAACGTAAAGGTTATGCTGTCTCAGGAACAAGAGCTTGTATTGAGTGAAT